>JAYRNY010001055.1:0-3998 GCA_041911975.1 bacterium
TACTCCTAGATTTTGCCTGGGTGCATCTGGAGAGAAAAATAACTGAGGGGTTTGGACGATTGCTACTTGCTGGTCCTGAAAAAAACCGACTGTTCGACGTAGAAACGTCGTAACTGGTAAGAAATCCGCATCGAAAAGGACCAGCAAATCAGCATTTATCGAGGGCTTTGCGTATATCAAAGCATGATTGACGTTCCCGGCTTTGTGATTCTTGTTGTCAGAACGGCGAACATAATTGCAACCTAGCTCTGCGCACAGCGTTTGAATGTGGTCGCGTCTCATATCGTCAAGCAGGTAAATGCGCAGAAGACTCCTCGGATAATCGAGCGCTTGCACTGCGCATATGGTGCGTTTGAGCATTTGGCTACTCTCGTTGTATGACGGAATGAGGATATCTATGCGAGGCAAGAATCTCCCGCTATCAACATCTGCCTGATACTCATCAGCCTGTGTGGAGCGGTTCGTTGGCCAGGCTGCAATCACAATGAAGAGCATACTGTTGAAAAATACAGCCAGCTCGATGAGAAGGAAAAGATACTGTAGCCATTGCCAGTCAGCCCCTCCCTGAATAATGGCACTTGCGATACGCCATGCAATGTAACGCAGGCTCAAGCATATGAGAATTGAAGCGATGAAGATACGAGCTGGAGCGCATTCGCGACTGAATGCTTGGCTGACCAAAAAGGCAACAGCGCTGTACAAAATTGCATAGGAGTAGGGCGTCCGCGGTATCGAGTCTTCGCAAGTCAGAATCGCACAGACAAGGTCGCGTTCGCCAAGTTGTAGAGAAAAAAATCCTAACGTGCCAACAATGACTGTTAGGAGCAAGGCAATATTGAACAACATCGTTCTTTTCTTTAGCACATTTATCTCCGAATCCGAGTCACATTGCTCGGTGTGAGGAACGCCGAATTAATCCGATATCTCTCTTCGGAGGCGGAACCTCTTGATAGTGTTTCCGCCTCCTTTTAATTAATGTGTTTGGCTCTCCGATCTGGAATGCCGCTGTTTCCAGGGCGATATCGCCATCAAGTTGACGACCATGAGGAGCAAGCCATCCCAGAGCGAGTAATCCTCAACACGCGAAGGAAATCGGTTCCGGGAAGTAATTGACGGATACTTGTGGCTGAACTGCTGGGATGAATCAGAAACCCGCTAGTGTTGCAGGATTACGATCTGCTGTCGATTCCAGCGGGCGCCAAAGAGAAGACAATTGCAGTCCCCCGCTCTCGTGATCTGACAACGCAGGGCAGGTTTCGTCAAAAGCCGCTTAGGAAGGTCGCTTAAGGATAGTCCCGCTCCTCCAAAGTGTCGTTCATGTCAGTGGCAGAAGTTGAAGCCGACTAGGACTGTGTCCCTGTTGCCGTCGGCTTCCACCACTTCCAGCTCAGCGTCCTGACTGCTGCAGCAACCTTCCTTGACGCGGGCCTGGTATGCGGCCATCTGTTTGGTGCGGCTTTTGAGCGCGACGCGCAGATTGCCGAATTCATGATACTGTCCGTTTTCGCGCGCCAGGTACGTGGCCTCGATGTGAGCAAGCACGGCCGCGAGCTGTTTGTTGGTCAGCTGTAGCGTCACCAGGTATGCGCGATCTTCATCGCTCAGTCCCTCGATCGCCGCCACCACCTGGCTCTGCTCTAGCTTGCGCTCTGCACGAATCTTTCTGCGCGTCCACATCAGGCAGCGGAGGGTGTCTTTGCTGACAATCGCCTTTGTGGGGTCTGCTTTGAAGATCCTGTGGGAGCGCCGCCAGTGATGGACCGACTCCTTGTGGTGTCCCAGCTGGTTGAGACAGGTGGCCAGGTCGCGCTCGGCAAAGGCCGTGTGAATCGTGTTGCCGTGCAGTTCGAAGTTGGCTTGCATCACCTTTTGGAAGAGCGGCAGCGCTTCCTGGAAGCGCTTGTCGCTGGCCAGAGCGCGCGCCGCACGATGGTAACAGAAGATGGTGGTGTCGTGCAGCAGCCCGCGGAGCGACTCCGAGGACATGGCGGCAGACAACCAGTGCTTGTGAGCCATGGTCAGATTGCCCTTGGCCCGGTATGCTCGCGCCAGCGACTGACAAACGTGCTCGACGCTGAAGCTCACGTAGCCGTAAAGGGCTTGTGCTTGGCGCAGGGCCGTTTCCAGAAGCGGGATAGCTTCGTCGTAGAATTCGCTGTCGACAAGAGCCTGGCCGATGTTGTTCTGGCAGAAGACCGTTGTTTTATGGTTGGGACCCAGGAGTTCGCGACTGCGATCTGCCGCTGCCCGCCAGAATATGTGCGCATCGCTGGCTTTGCTGGCGGAATGTTTCATGGCGGCGCCAATAAAGCCCTGTACTTCAGCACTTGAAGTGTTTAATGAGGTCATGTTCGGTCGTCCTCGGTGTGGGAAGGTCGGGCAGCCATCAGTCTGCGCTTTGCGCAAAAGGACCGCAGGCTGCATTGGTTTTGCCGTCGATGAACACCCTCAAGGTCAGCCCTCAAGGGTGTTGCACGTGCTTGCGAATTTCGAAAGGTTTACTCGCCGGCAGACTTGCTGAGTCCGCAGATGAAGGCGAATAGTATGGCCACTAGGAAACAGACTATGCCGCCAATAAAGCCAACCGCCGCAACGCTGTAGATGAGTGTAGTCAGGAATGCAAGCACGGTCGCCAGCACGATCAGCCATGCTGCATTGCTGACAGTCGTCAGCACAGTGTAGACGCTCAGCGCATGATAGGCGGAGAGCAGCACGGCGATGGCGAACACGACAATCGCGAACATCTTGAGGAATTTCTCAATCGCAGTGTTCTTACAAGCGGTGGGCGTCGGGGTGTCGCTCTTGTCACGCTGTTTGGTCAGTAACACGAATAGCAGCAGTCCCATGAAGGTGGCGATGCAGAAGAAGATGAAATGGATCATCGTGGAGAAGAGCGTCCCCACGATGAAGGTGCCCAGGCTGAAAACCAGGACGCCGCCCGGCTGATCAGTAAGCGCGTTGCCGCCGATATAGACGATGAGCGACTGGGTTGCATTGGACAGCAGCGAGATGACAAACGCCGCTATGGCCAGGCGAATCGTGATGGATTTGACGTCTTTCATTTGACATCCTTTTGTGCGATGGGTTGCTTTGCGGTTTTAAGTGGGAACTACGGACGGACCGAAACTGCATCTGCTGGTTCGCGCTGTTGACTTGCCTCTCGGAGAAGTGCCGGTGTTGCGAAAGCAACGACCATGTTCAGATTCTTCTGTGTCGCAATTTAGACGTGCATGCTCGTTCCGCCTTTTTGATCACTTAGCGTTGTCGGTTGCGACTCGCGTAGATCTCGAGTCCGCCTGAATTGCGGCCTTTCACAAGCGAGCCTCTTTGCCGATTGCAAACTGTTTAAGGTCTACCGAAATCACTCATTTCATTAGTCATGCGAAGAACTAAAGCTCATGCCACTCATACGGCATGAGTTCAAACTCCTTATCTAGTGCGGTGCTTAGAGGTTTGTAGTTGGGTTGCGCGCAAATGGCGTGTTCGAAATAGGTGCTTACTTTCTAGCAAATATCAGGATGGGTAGTCCCGATAATTTTTGCGACGTTGGCGATTTTCTCGAAGGGCAGAAAATGTAATGCACGGGCTGGTTGTGCGAATAATTGCCGAAAAGGAGTCATTGAATAAGCGAGAATCGCTAGGGTTTGTATAGTAAAGTTGGTCGCGCTATATGTGATGTTGCCTAAACGTTTTGCTCTGGATTGTTGCTTGAATGTAGATTGTTCGCATAGCTCACAAACGAATTGAAAGGAAGTCATTGCCACACTGGAAGAAGAAAAAAGAAGATTATCGATCGCGAGAGTTTTGTAACAATAGGAGAGATTGAACAGCTTTTTCAGCCAGCTCGCTCTTGCAAAAGAAAAGGCTTGCGAGGCGCCGCGTTACTTGTGCTTTTCTATGAGTATCCGGATATGTTTTCTACTCGAGCTTTCTATAGTTTGCTGGAGCAGGTAAGTCCGTCGCTGAGATTGTGGCTTTCCTATCGCATTCGCCTCTGA
>JAYRNY010001056.1:0-9059 GCA_041911975.1 bacterium
CGGTAAGCCGTTTTTTAAGCCGGCCACCCGCAACTTCTAACCCGTCCGCCGGCGATGCTTTGCACCGCCCTCAACTGGGAACTACCGATTAGTAGTCGAGCGGCGAGGGCATGTTGCCCCAGCCGGGGACCTTCTGCTCGGCGCCAGCAGAGTCGCCTCCGCTGAGCTTTTCGGACTGCTGATCGACGGCCCACTGATCGCTGATCAGGAATTGGGTGGCGCGTGACAGCGTCGAGCTCTCGCGCTGTTCGGCGGCATCCGTGGTGGACGGCTCCTGGGCGAGCAGAAGCTGGCGCGCGCACATGATGTTGTGCATGGCCATCTCCTTCACGGTCGTCTTGCCGATCAGGTAGAGGCGCGCAGACAGCTCCTTTTGCGCCAGGTTGAGGCTGTTCCAGGCGGGAATCAGCATCATCGCGATCACATCGCAGGCGGTGGAAGCGACCTTGTGGCTGTGCAGGCGCTCGAGACTGGAGCGGGTCGTGTCGACCAGCGCGTCGTCCTTGAGGCGCTTGCTGCCGGTGGTGCCGGGAGTGGCGACAAGGTCCTGCCAGCCGGGAATCAAGCGACCTTTCGCCTGACCGCGGTTTTGCCGTGCGACCTTCTCCTGCTCCTTGAGCTCCAGCACCGCGTCGAATGCGTTCTGCAGCCGTTCGAAGTAGGCGCGGCAACTGGACGCGGCATCGGCATGTGGGGTGTTGAGCAGGCTGTGAATGCCCCGGCGGCGCAGCGCTTCAGCCTTGGCATTGGCACCGTCGCGAGCGACACCCTGATGCCAGAGCATGAATTCGAAGAGGTCGAAGTTGTCGACACGGATGAATTCAGCGGCGTCGGAGTGCTTGTAGACGGGCAGGTCTTGCCCGCTGGAGGTGCTCTTGAAGGTCGGGTGGGTGGTCTTGGTAGTCATGAAACTTTCCTTTTTACCTGGTTTTCGTGAGCACGGGCACCTGAGTCCAGGCGATCTCGGTGGCACCCATGCGAAGGCGGCTTCGTGCGACGAGATTGGGGATGGGATGTCCTCATCAAGTCATTGCTCGAAGTCGCGGAATGTCTTTTTCAGCACGCACATAGCAGCTTTTGAGCCGAAGAACTGCGTATGCAATTGGTTGACTGTTGCTGCTGGGCGCGTGGTTTCCTGTGGATAAGAAAAAAGAAAAAGACGCTTTCAATTTAAGAAACAGAGGAGTCGTAAAACCACATGGATGACCTTATGTGATCGTTTTGTGTCGCTAAGAAAACCTAAACCCTCGCGCGAACTTCAAGTTTGATCTTTATAGGGGCGCGTCCAAGCGGCTTTAGAGAGTCTTTGCGCAAACTCACTTTGTTGGCAAAATGCCCACAAATTTTAAAAGTCCGGGCCGTATAGTTGCCTCACAAACGTCGCAACAATGTTTAGTCTGCATGTCACACAGCTGTCGCGCCGGTTGTTGCAACATCTACCAAATAGACCGCCGCTCATCCCAATAACTTCCCTACGCCGCTTCCCCTGTGAGGAATAATGCGCCGATTCTCATCGCCTCAAAACAGACTCTCTATGTTGAAATTTCTTTTGTTCGTGTCCGCCCTCTTCATCTTCTTCTTTTCCGCATCGACAGCCGCTCAGGCACAATATTATTTGGTCGATGCAAAACACGATGCCGCGCGCAATGCTTATCAAGACGCCGAGTATTCGGACTCGTATCTATCCGGCATAAGCACGGCTGCCGACGATTTTGCACCTGCTGAAAGCAATGACTGCATGGCTGGTGCAGTCAACCTGTTCGTCACCGTAGCAGGTGCATGCGTCGGTTTGCCGCTTCTGGCAATGTTAGCTATCAGAGCCATTCTCGTCAGGGGAGTAAACTCGGCGCGTATGCCTTTCCGCAGTTCTGAATGTATGCTCGATGCTGAAATATCACCCTTGCGCTGGTGGGACCCGCATCAAAAAAGCCTGCTGGAGACTGTGCGCAAATAAGTTACACGATGGGTTACTTGGAAGAGGGTGGCTGACAGCCTCCCTTTTCGCATCTCTTCCTGTAACGGCTGCATATGCGGCTTCCCTGTGACAATTGCTGATCTACTTTGGACCAGCTCATTTTCGGGTTCAAAGTTACGACCTTGGCGCTATCGCACGGGACAACTCGGCGCCGCAACGGCCACGAGCAATACTACTCTTTTTAGTAAACCCTGGCAAAAAACGAAATTGCGCAGAGATGAGTTTTGGAGGCTCACTCTGCGCAACCCGTCTTCCTTGCGGAACCAGGGGCAACTGAGACGGGGCCCGAAGTCGGCTGCGCATTTCCTTTCGCGCTGCCACCTCGGAACCCCGCCTTTCGTTATCGCTGGCGATTCTGCATCTACAGCAGTTTCACTCGGTTACTTCAGTGCAACCTGGCTTGGCAGATCCGTTGCTCTTAGTCGTCGTCCTCGTCAGTGAGGCAGCAGACGCTGTCCAGGTTCGGCTCGATGTCGAGTCCTTCCTGAACAAGACGCGCCGCCTGAGGCGTGCAGAGGAGTTCGACCTGGAGCGTCCCTTCCTTGTCGGCGTAGGCAGCAGAGAGCAGGATCGACTCGACCACCTCGCGGATGATCTTCGCCTGACCCTTGAGCTTGATCTGGCTCATGCTGTGGCTGACAACGGGAATGGTGACGTGAGTGTCGCCGCGCTTGAGCGCGTCCTCGACGTTGAGATGGATCGCCTTGCAGAGATTGCGTGGCTGAAGAGTGGCCAATTCACCCAGCCCGGCGATGCTGATGCGCTTCGCCTTGGCTTTCTTGGGCGCGATGCTGAGCATCTGGCCGACTTCTCCCGTGAATCCGACTTTCTTCGACTGAAGTTTCTTGGTGATCAGCCCATTCAGGCTTTGGTCGACGGCACGGGTGGTAGGACCGAGTTCAGTTCCTGCAACAGTGCAGAGAAGGAGCACATCGGTTTCGACAGACTCGACACCGGCTGCCCCCTTCAGAGCGGGATTGACTACGAAGCTAGCTTTCATAGTTTTTGGTCCTCCAGTTAATCTGGCTAGCGACTTGCGGCATTGCGATGAGCGCACACTCATAACAACGCTTGGGTCGCAAAATTAGAATCGATCGATTGCTTTGTGTGCTGATGCCGCTTCCGCATTCTGCGTGACGGAGACCGTCTCGGTGTGCGCACAGCCGAAACAGTCATATCAACACACGCGACAAGCTGCAGCTTGTATTTCTCGCCTATGCCACCACCCGCAATGCTACCTCCAGCGCACCACTCCTTACGAAGTAAGGTGCGAAAAAGACAGTAAAAGCAAGTGAAGACAGTTTTTTGGAACTTGAGGGTTCTTATGGGCGAGAGAAAACAAATATGCGTGGTTAATCTAGTGAAAGCTCATGAATACAAGCAAGATATATGTCTGAAGGTGAACTTAAGTGTCGCGGCCCGGCCAGTAAGGGTTTGCGGATTCGACCCTGAAAAGCCTCTGCCCGCCACGGTTTTCAGGAGGCGATTCGAGAACACGAAGATGAGAGAAAACAGAGAATCACTTGATAACTAGCGCGATTGCCGCAAGCCGCGCGAGGCTGATAGCAAGCGGCTTCTCATAGCACCAGCGCAATCTCAAGCAAGGCCTCAGTTTGCAGTTTTCGTATTGGTTTTCAAGACGTAGCGAAAGTTTCTGTATTTCGTCGCGTGGAGGCCTGTTAGGTTTCTCTTAGCTTCTTGATGACCAATCATGGGACTTGCTAGGTAAAGGCACACTTCTTTCGCTTCTCTTCATCGAGTTTTTCCGTCACCTCTCTTTTTTCCTTCCTGCCCCCTGCTACACGCCACCTGACCGGGTTTTCGACCTGGTTGATGTTCTTTAACTGAGGACATGCATGAGGATATATGCAAATGTCTAAAACGAAAGTAAAAGTGTCCAGCAAACTGGCTGAAGTTCCTACCCAGGAACTCCTGAGCCGTTTGGTGCACTCATCTGTATTCACTCTGATTGGACTGTCGTTGAAAGATGCCAAAGCAACCGTCACGGAAGCTGACGGCGTCGAATCGCACGAGTACCGCACCGAGAAGGGACGGCTGCTTGTGCGCAATGACGGCATCCGCGTTCTTGTCGAAAGCTGGCTCGACGAGAAACCAATTCTCCGTTGTGCTCTGCGCGATCGGCAATTGGACGGCACCGACCAATCGTCTCCTCTGACTTTCTTTCCCAACACCGACCCGGCCTGCAACCGCTTGCCAGAAGGCTTTTTGGCGGCGGAGCTGTCCATCTACTCGTGGGACCCCGCCACGTATTTGGATGGACTGGACGTCGAAGACAGCGTCGGACACTTCATCTCCGACCCAGACTTCTATGCCTGGCGTCAGTACGACCGCGACACCTACATGTCGCTGTGGTCGCAAGCCTTCTTCCTCGGCCGAGCGCCCTGGCAGATGGCTCGCCCGATGTCGGCTGTGCCTGTGCACTTCGTGCGCCAAGCGGCCAAGATGCTCAGGGAAATCGGCTACCACCGCGTCGATGCGGTGCCCAGCTGGTACAACGTGGCCCGCTTCTTCAAGACGCTGGGCTACCAGTTCACCTACGGTGAGCACGAGTTGGCTTACGAAGGCATCCGCGAAGGTCTGAACGCGTTTGTCGCGCGCAAGGCTGAAGAGGGAAAGAAAGCCCGCCCGCTCACGCGCTCGCAAGAGGCGTGGTTGGCTGCTCTGCAGAACATTCCTGCCGAGCATATCCCGGCCGAGCTCAAGCTGCCTTGCCGCTGGCCGGTCACTCACACCAATCAGTACTGGGTGCGCATGCACCTGGACTTGAACCCGTACGACGCCGGCAAGTCGAAGGTGGCTGAGAAGCTGCTCAAGAGAATCACTGCCATGCGCGATCCGGCTCATTGCCATGACCGCGTCGTCGTGCACACTTCGGGCTATTGCCCGTGCACGGATCAGCTGGGTGCTTCCAGCCCCGCTGCCACGAGCCCTGCGGCGACCGGTGAACCCGAGTCGTCGGAAGGCAGAGCGTAACCACAGGTGGTGCATCGTAACGTTTGTAAAGCACCGTTGCGCTAGCCAGACCAACGTCACCTGAGATTAATAGACGCACAGGGGCGGGCACTTCGCGCTAGCTTCCGGGCTTTTGCAGCCGACTGGAGGCAATGCCGGATGCCCGCTCCTCGTAGCGCTTTTCAGACTTGCAGCTTGCTTCTAGCTTGACCGAAAAATAGGTGCCTTAACCTTCTCTTTATCCTCTGGATAAGCGGGATTTGAGGGATCTTGTTAGGCGAAGGAGTGTGTTGCTGTTAGGTTATTCGTACTCATCCTTCTCTCGTTCATCCTGAGCTACCGCCCACCCTACGCTTCAATGCAGCTCGCAATTCGTGCTCTTTCCCGACAAGCTCCGGTTTGTCGAATTTGCACTTTTTGTCGAACATGGGACCTTCGGCGCCGCTAAGCATGACGACGGAATGAGAGGGGCTTAACCGCTGCAGCCGAGCAATTTCGCTCGTCTGTTTCATACAGATTTCGCCCATGCCTGCCCAGACAACAAAACCAAGGGGGGCATTGCCCGGCTGGGATATTCCTTCTCAGTCAGGGCTTTGGCGCTTCAACCCCGCTTTCGGACCACGACGAAGGCAAATTACAGAGAGAACCTCGAAGGCTTCTGCCGGAGAGCTTCCTCGGAGGAAGAAACGCATATGATCACAGTCCGAGTATGTGATACCGCTCGCAAGACGCTCGACCGGTTTGTCGAACAAGACGGAACCACCACATTCGTCAGCGTGCCTCACGGCACGGTACCTCAATTGCTTGCATTCGCGATGAAGCCCGGCTTCCACGCGTGCATCGAGGTGGACGGTGAGGAACAGTTCTGTGTCTCACTCGACGAGCCGGCAACGACCATCGACCTGCCGGTGGCTTCCAAGCCATCACGCCCCGGTCAGCTTTTCCGCAGCCTCATCGGCGGCGGGCTGAGGGGCAATAAGACTGCGGAGCCGCAGGCACCAACCTTCCCAAGCGAGTTCACGGTGCTGGTGCGCCGAGACAGCCAGGAAGGCCCGGTGATCGGAACGTTCAAGTTCCACCTGCTCAACCCGGTTTCGTTCGCCACGACCCTGGAACACAAGATTCAGGATTCTGCCGCCCGCAGCACGACCCCGCCGGTGGTCTACACCACTGACCACCACCTTCCGGGTACCGTGCCGACCTGCTGGAACTGCTCTTCGCCGCTCCACGGCGACTGCTGCACAGCATGCGGCCACTGCCAGGATCACAACCAGGAGTAGACCGAACCAGGTCTTAGCCTGACCGTGCCTCCGGTTTTCTTGTATTGCCGCCTGATAAAGGCGTTCGATGCAGGGCAACTGGATGTGCACGGGCGAATGCCCCGGGGAAAACCCGGAGCATTCGCTTTTTTTCGGTTATATACTGTTTCCTATAGTACTACCAGGACATAATGACACCGACTGCGGTGACTAGCCCTGACTCGAAGCTATCGCCGTTGAGGGTAAAATATCAAAAACGAGAAGACATCAAAACAAAATCGATGGCAAAGAGCCCGGCAAATAAAGATCAGCACGAAACCAACGCCTATCTCAAATGGTGGACGCAAAGGAATTCTCGGCCCGGCTTTTTCGGTGAAGCGAATGTCGAAGGCTTGACGGTAAGCGTGCACAGAGGCGTGTTCTCGCCTGATCCAAAAGTCACTTATTCATCAGCTGCTCTGATACATGCGCTGCCGAATCTTGCAGGCAAAACAGTTCTGGATCTGGGCACGGGCTCCGGCGTTTTGGCCATCTATGCAGCCCGCGATGGAGCCAAAAGTGTCACTGCAATAGACATTCAACCAGAGGCGGTGGAAAATGCTCGCGAGAACATATCGCGCTACGGATGCGGAGATCGCATAGAGATCTTGCAGAGCGACTTATTCTCGAATGTTGATGGTGCCTTCGACATAATCATTGCCAATCTGCCTTTCATGGTCCTCAGCTATGTCTTGAATCATGTCGCCACAGACACGTACAGGCGTTTCTTCGCTGACGTAGAAGCACATCTAACCAAGCAAGGCAAAGCATATGTCACGTTTGCCTCCTGGGGTGACCGGAAAACCCTCGAAGAGATGATCCAGTCCACTCAACTCAAATCGCGCATGGCAACTGAATATTTCGACAGCAAAGAGTGGTATGTATACGAGCTGTCGCGCGAGGAAAATGCCGGTTAAAGGCCAAAAAAATTCAAAAAAGGTCAAAAAGGTCAAAAAGCAGAGAAAATCGATGAATTCTTCATCTTCTCGGGCGGAAGAGACACGGATAACCGTCTCTCCCGCCCCAACCGGAAAACGCACGCTAGTTGTTTTCCATCATGCGCATTGGATCTGCCAATGGTTGACTATAGTCAGCAGCTGCGTTTCAGGCGTCTGTCCCTGAGCTTTTCAGCAATTGGACGGCCGCGCGTAACGCATCAGTGAGCACTTGCTCCGAATAGTCACCCTGCGTTTCGAACTGGTCCGCCATGTTGGCGACACCGCGAAACGCGACGTACTGGGTACCTTCCTGACCATAGCACTTGGCGAAGTGGTAGAACTGAGCGACTTCCATCGAAATCAGCCGACCAGCTTTCCAGTACTTCTTCAGACCTTCCTGCATCGAAGGATTCAACGACCTGACCGCAATCTTACGGGCGTCGTTCTCCTGCGGGGTGCAAGCATAGTAGTAGTCGGTCGAGATCTCCTCTGCGCGCGGCAGGGTGACCTTCTCGAGACCGACGAAATTCGGCTTCACGGGCAGCTCCGATTCCGGAAGCGCGACTGCGCATCCGACCGGATAGGCGCCTTCGACCAGATAGACCTGGCCGAAACCGGTATCCGAAAGGTAGCCAGCTGTGCCGATCATGGCAAGGCGCTTGGGCGCCTTGTCGCCCAGGGTCTTGTGATCGAGAAGCTCGAACAGCAAGGGCTCCAGACAGCCTGAGCCGATGCCGGAAATCACGATCGTGACGCCTGAGTATTTCCAGGCCTTGTAGCAGCGGTACTGGTGAAAGCGCGGACGCTCTCCTGGCAGCACTCGCTTCATAGCGCGTTTCAACTCGTCGGGATCTTCTCCAGTGCAAACGACCATGTTTTCCTGAAAGAAGTCTGCCGGAATACCGCAGTTCGGACGAACCTTAAGCCATTCCTTCAGCTCTGAGTGAGACATTGATTTGATCTTTCCTGATCTTGCCGCGGGGTTCATAGTTCGTGACCCAGGCGGCGAGTTGCCTATACGGCCTCTAGTTGTGGGTACTGTGCTCCTTAACACAGAGTGGAAGTCACAAGGGAAACTACCTCCGCCGCGATCCACGTCCATCTGCAAACGGCAAGGCGCTCCACGCTTCGCCCTTCATGCGGCGAAACGGTGAAAGTCGCTTGACTGGAGTTGGATGAGCGCCTAAAACGGGAGATCGCGAAAACAAATAAACGGAAGGTAGATACCATCATTTGTAATTGCGAAAACAGGCTGCAGACAATGCAATTTGCGTTCTTAACATGGGTGTTACAGTAAATCAGGCTATCGATGTCCGAAGTTGTATGCGCTTGCCGATCAAAACCTGTCTGCCCCACAACGAGACGCTGTAGCCACCCCACCACACAACCCCAGCACAGCAAGGGTTTCAGCCAGAACTTCGCTCGTCCGAGTCCACAAACGACTGAAAGTTGTATGCGCCTACCCTGATGCACCTGTATGCGCCGGCAAGTGCCTGAACAGCAGCCGAAAGCCTTTTGTGTCCACATATACCTAGTTTCACGACTTTTCCGAACACATGCATTTGCTACAGACACCTGTTTTACGTGTTGTAGGTGCCGAAAAAAGAAAAGTTGTATGCATCACGAAGAATCCAGGCGGCAACAAAGTTATTCAAAAACCTTAATCTGCCTGCCTTTTCAGCCATTTTGCCAGTCTTTCAAATTACAATCAAAGATTAAAACCTGTATGCGTGAGGTTTACCAAACCTGTATGCGCGGCTTATTGATATTTGAGACCAATCAGCGGAAATACTGGTGGAATGAAACTAGTACTTGCAATCGACAAAAATGAAGAAGTTCCTCTCTACTTGCGGCTGGTAGCAGCGCTGCGTGAAG
>JAYRNY010001057.1:0-5737 GCA_041911975.1 bacterium
CCGATGCGATGCACGTAGTCGGCGGCGGACAGCGGAAGATCGAAATTGATGACGTGGCTGATGGCAGGAACATCCAGACCGCGTGCGGCGATGTCGGTAGCGACGAGAACAGAAATCTCACCGCTTCGGAAGCGTTTGAGAGTTGATTCTCTTTTATTTTGCGAAATGTCGCTGTGAATTTCGCCGGCGCTGATATTTGACTGATTTAGCTTTTTACAGATTCTGGTGGCGCGGTGGCGGGTTTTAGTGAATACCAAAACTGTGCGATATGACGTGTGCTCCTTCCTGTCGATCCTCTCCTGTTCACTGATCTCTTCGGTGAGAACTTTGATGAGCAGCGGCGTTTTCCCCTCTTCCGAAACCAGATGAATCTTCTGATCAATGGATGCGGGTTCGACTCGTTCGGTATTAACGAATACGTTGACTGGGTCAGTCAAAAATTCCTCGCCGGATTTTTCAACTGCTTTGCTGATGGTCGCCGAGAACATGACAGTCTGACGCGGACCATCAACCTTTGCGACAATCCTGCGCACTTGCGGGGTGAAGCCCATGTCCAGCATTCGGTCCGCTTCGTCCAGCACCAGTGTTTGCACTCTGCTCAGGTCGACGTTTCCTTGTTCGATATGATCAAACAATCTTCCTGGCGTCGCCACAATTACATCGACGCCTTTTTTAAGTAAGCGTAATTGATTGACCATGCTGACGCCACCGTATATGGTGACGGTGCGAATGCCGCACTTGTTTGAAAAACGAACGAATTCGTTATTGACCTGCACTGCCAGTTCTCTTGTTGGAACAAGAATCAGGGCGCGAGGCAACGGCTTCGAGCCACTGCGCATTCCATTAATAATGGGCAGCGCATAAGCTGCGGTCTTGCCGGAGCCGGTCTCCGCCGACGCCATAATGTCGTGCCCGGCGAGGATAGCGGGGATTGTTTTTGCCTGTATCTCAGTCGGCTCTATGAATCCGAGCTTTTCCAGGTCATGGGAAAGTCGCTCGGCTAAGCCAAGTTCAAAAAATCTCATCTCAGTTCCCTTGTGACGCAGACCAGCGGTCTGCTGAGCGGCAGATGCAGCCTCTCGAGAAAGAACTGGAGAGCCTTTGCGGCGTTTTGGACCGCGAACATGTTGCCTTAAGTGGTTGTCAGCATACCATGAATGCCTGTCCAATCAAGCAATTCGGGCATCTTTGTTGACAATCGCTATACACAAGTACGGGGATGCGGGAGACAAATATCCAATCCGCCAGTGGCGGGCTGAGTTTGCCATATAATTGACTGCCCTCATCTAGACAGAGTTTTACTATGAAAGCAGCCGTCATTCATGGCTTCGGTGGTCCCGAAGTATTTAAGGTCGAAGAAATACCCACGCCTGTGGCTAGACCAGGTGAAGTGCTGGTGAAGGTGCATGGTGTTTTGGTCAACCGGCTGGATCACTATATTCGGCAAGGCGACATTACGCAGGATCTGAAATTCCCTCATGTTCTGGGGTTGGACGCGGTCGGTGAAATTGCCGTTGTCGGAGAGGGTGTTACGAAATTTCGGCTTGGAGAGCGCGTCATCACTATGCCGGGTTACCCTTCTGATCCTGGAGAATACGCCTTCCGACCCGCCACGCTTGCTCCCAGCTATTCGATGCGCGGATTGCAGCTGCCAGGCACTTACGCACAGTATGTGTCAGTGCCCCAGGAATTTGTCTTGCATGATAAGACCGGTCTTCCCACCAAGGAGGTGGCAGCGCTGCCCGTGCCTCTCACGACCGCGATAAATGCTGTGCAAAAGGTCGGCGGAGTCAAAGCTGGTGACTTTGTGCTCATTCATGCGGGAGGCTCACTTACTGGTTATATGAGTATCCAGGTTGCACGTGCATTGAACGCGAGAGTGGCAGCCACCGCCCGCAGTGTCGAAGCGAGAGAAATGGCTGCGGCAGCCGGAGCAGAGTTGGTGGTCAATGTCAGCGATGCTGATTTCAATGATTGGATTTCCAAATGGACAGATGGTCGCGGCGTCGATGTTGCGGTCGATAGTCTGGGCGGCGATACCTTTGAAAAAACGATCAACGCAGTGAAGACTGGTGGCATCATCGTTGCGATGGGTTTTATGTCGGGCGCGGAAGTGAAGTTCGATATCAGAAAACTATTCTTCAAAGAAAAACAAATTCGCGGCTCTCTTAGTGCGGATATTGAAGATCTCGAAAAGTGGCTCGAGCCAGTTCGCAAAGGAGCGATTAAACCTAAGATCGACTGCGCGCTGCCACTCTCGGAAGTCGCAAAAGCGCATGAGCTGGTGATGCACAACAAAGCAAAAGGCGCCGTCATTCTTCTGCCCTGGTCGTAAGCTCTCTTCATATGTAGGGACACTCCTTATGTAGGGGCGGCAATTCTCCAGCGGAGCGTCTGGGCGCATTGTATGCGCTCTCATTGCACCATGACTGGGGATTTCCTATTGCTGCTTGACGTTCAAGAGGAAATCTCCATTTGGGGGAGTCCGATCGGATGGTGTGGTTTCCTCCCCTACAGGGCATCGTGGGACAGGGCATCACTTGCATCAGCTGGTGGTACGTCCCCGTCTTTCTTAATGTGGGTAGTCATAATTGCTAGAATATAGAGAGCCTTGGGATGCAAAGCACAGTCCTTTAGAAAAAAGTGAAACCTACCCTTAGGTACCTTTTCATGGATTGTTTCTACAAACGATATAACAAAATCGTGTTCTTAACGGGTGCTGGTGTATCCGCTGCATCAGGATTGTCGAGTTACAGAGAAAGCGATGGACAGTGGGCGGATCCAGAGATGGCTCGCATGGCTACTCCAGAAGCTTTCGAATACTACCCTGAAGGTGCCTGGAAGTTCTGGAACAAACTGCGAGAAAAGTGTTTGCAGGCAAAGCCGAATCGCGCTCACTCGGTGTTGGTAGACTGGGCTCGGTCGCTGGAAGAAGGGCAGAGTCTGACCATCGTGACTCAAAACATCGATGGCTTGCATCAGAAGGCGGGGAGCCAGAATGTTATAGAACTACATGGCTCAATATTCCGCACAAGATGCTCCAAATATGATTGCATTCTGGAGCCTTTCGAGGAAAAGCCGCCGTATTCCTCAGAAGAGCGGCACTGCCCGCAGTGCCAAAGTGTTTTGCGCCCTGATATCGTTTTTTTCGAAGAGAAGGCACCTCCGAAGGCAGACTATTTGTCCAAGAAAGCATCGCGAGAGTGCGATTTGTTTGTTGCGGTAGGTACATCAGGAACGATCAACCCGGCGTCTGGCTTTGTCCATTCAGCAAAGTACATTGGCGCGACAACTGTTATCTTAAATCGGGAGCCTATGAATCCTGTCAATCAAGAATTCGAACTCGAGATGTTAGGTGCGGCTGAAGAGTTATTGCCTCGTTTGCAATTTGAGTTTTTCTTGAAGCAAGCAATGATCGATACAGGTTTGCCGGCGGCCAGTGTTTACCAGGAGCAATACGCTAGCGAGCACTTTGACACCACAAAGTCGCCGGATGAGCAAGCGGCGCGGTATGGACATTTGCAACAGCCGGCGAGCCCCGACCAGTACAGATACTCCGATCATAAGTTGGATGCCTGGATTCATCGATATTATCGAATCATAGACACTCCGCAGTATCTGCGATTGTGCCGGCTCGAGTATCTCACGCCTGAAGAAATCGAACAAATCGAACAAATCGAAAATGAATCTATGGATTAGGAATCACGCATGAACATAACCCGACGAAACTTTCTGAAAAGCACCGCATTTGCTCTATTTGGCTCATATGCCAGTCTCCCCGCTCTTGCGCGCCCTTCATTCAATAGCGAGCCGTTCAAGCTTGGCGTCGCTTCCGGCTCTCCCTTACCAGACAGCATTGTGCTCTGGACTCGCCTTGCGCCAAATCCGCTACAGGGTGGCGGGATGGATCCGCAACCCGTCAAAGTAAAATGGGAAATTGCCAGCGATGAAGGTTTCCATAAGATTGTCACCAGCGGCACGGCAGTGGCGTCTCCCCAGTACGCTCACAGTGTCCACGTTGAAGCCAGCGGCTTGCAACCGGCGCGCTTGTATTGGTACCGATTTTTCGCAGGCGATGCGGTCAGCCCTGTCGGATGTACGCGCACCGCACCTGCACCTGACTCGGTCGCTCCGGTGCGTTTTAGTTTTGCGTCGTGCCAGATGTTTGAGCAGGGATATTTCACTGCGCATCGACATATGGCGCAGGAAGATCTTGACCTGGTGGTATTCCTCGGTGACTACATCTATGAGGTTTCGTGGGGAAGGAATGATGTGCGCAAACATGAAGGTCCCAAAGTCCGCACCCTTCAAGAATATAGAAATCGATATGCGTGCTACAAGAGCGATCCTGATTTGCAGCTATGCCATGCCCGATTTCCGTGGATATCCACCTGGGACGATCATGAAGTGGAAAATGATTATGCCAACGATCGCTCTGAGAATTTAGAACCAAACTTTCTTGCGCGGCGGGCGGCAGCCTACCAGGCTTATTATGAGCATATGCCGCTTCCGCCGTCTTTCGCTCCGCACAATGCGAACATGCAGATTTACGGCGCTTACGACTTCGGCAGAATGACGCGCTTTCATGTGCTTGATGACAGGCAGTACAGAGATTACATGGTGAGCCCGAAGCCAGGAAAAGCAGGTTCGAATTTTATATTGGACTGTCCGGAGCGCCGCGATCCTCAGCGAACGATTTTGGGATGGAAGCAAGAGAAGTGGCTCGAGAAGAGCCTCAAGAGCTCGTCTGCGGTTTGGGACGTGATTGCGCAGCAGACACTGATGGCGCAAGTGAAGATGATGGACCACAAGTACTGGACCGACGGGTGGGATGGATACCCGGCGGCGCGACGGCGCTTGTTGGAAGCGGCAACCGCGAGACCATCCTCGGATACCATCGTGATTGGAGGCGACGTTCATGCATACGCTGTCTGTGATTTGAAAACTGATTTTGATGATCCACGCTCGCCTGTGATCGCTACGGAATTTTGCGGAACGTCGATTTCTTCTCAAGGCTTTCCCAATGAATTCTCACAGATCTGGATGAAAGAAAGTCCGCACATACAGTATGCCAACACAGATGTTCGCGGATATGTGACGGTCGCGCTCGGCAAGGACAAGGCCGATGTATCTCTGCGATCGATTGTCAGTGAGAAGACACCGGACACCGCCATCAGAACGCTGGGACAATACATCGTAGAGAAAGGGCACCCGGGCGCCAAGAAGGTGTGACGCTTTCATGCTGCGTAAACGCTTAATCTGCGCAATCCGCACATCAATGATTTGTAAAAGGAGCAAACGAATTAAGAGAGTCGTATATGGATGACATCATTATTCGAGCCTGGCAAGACATGTTGAGCCGGGTCGAGGGCCCGATGCATCTTCGCTTTGTTATTCAGCCTGTTGTGGCATTGATTTTTGCCGTGCGTTCAGGATTGCGGGATGCACACGAAGGCAGACCTCCATTTTTTCAATCCGCTCTCTCGTGGATTCGTGAGCACCGCGAATACTTTGTCGCCCACGCTTGGAAAGACATCGGCAAGGTATTCATCATGGCGGGCGTTATTGACATACTTTTCCAGGTGGTTGTTTTCAAGACGGTTCATCCACTGGAAACCCTGTTTATCGCTATTTCTTTGTCAATCCTGCCCTATGCACTTGTCCGTGGTCTTAGTAATCGAGTGAAGCGGCTGCTGGGCGGAAAAAAAGTGTAGCCAGACAACGACGATTTGTCGGC
>JAYRNY010001058.1:0-5142 GCA_041911975.1 bacterium
AGTCTTCCAGCTTGAGCCGGAAGGCTCCGTCTGCCACGCCGTCTTTGGGCGTGCCGTCCAGATTGGTGGGCTCGCTTTTCGATGTCCAGCCCCAGGGATTGCGGACAATAATCTCTCGTTTTACAGGGTCATACTTCAATGTGTAGAGATGCGTTCCGTATACTCCGTTGGCATCAGCTTCTGCGTCCGTGCGATCGATGATTGAACCAGCCGCAATCGGCAATCCCCATTGTGTAGCCGCGCTTAAAACGCTGTGCAAGTTCTTGGCGCTCGCGTTCAGGGTTAGAGGCTTCAATCCTGTCAGCATAGCGAATGCTTCTTCGGCTGTGCCGCCGTTCAGAATTCCGACTGAAATTTCCGACTTGTTGAACCACTTCTCTTTTTCGAATGCTTTCGCGGCCGCTTTCTCCAGCACTGGCACCCAGACGCCGTATTTGCTGCCGCGGGCGAACAATGCCATCTCCAGGTTGGTGGGTGCGTCCACTGTAAATGGCGTGTCCGGCTTGCCGGGAAAAGTAACCGTGTAGGTGCCGTTGCCGTTGTCCGTGATCATTTTTTGAACGGTGTCCGGTGCCGTGTCGGCAAGAGCAGCCAGGCTGCCCATGAACCAGCAATCACCAACGGCTCCCTGACCGACTGCATCCGACTTGATTGCATCGATTGGGTTTTGGAAATCTCCGAAGAGTTTGTCGCTTTTATCTTTCATGCGCGCAAAGGTTCGAAGAAAAACTTTGTTGATTTCCTCCAGCTCTAACCTTTTTACGGGAGCAAGAGAGGGAATGGCAAGCGCGGCTGCATCGCCGGCGGTGATTTTACTATCGCGTGAAGATTGCTTGTCGATATAGTCGAAGGTGATCAACATGGAGGCGACAAAAGCAGCATCTGTTGCCGATAGATTTGGTTTTTTCAGGCTCTTTTTCAATTCGTCAAAACTGATTCCGCCGTCTTTGTTGTCGTCGAGCAAGGACAGTCCGGTCTTCATCCAGTCAAACAAGTCCTGAGCGCAGGAAGGTTCTTTCTTTGGTGCGACTTTAGCGTCGGCTGGTTTGAGCGCTTTTTCTATTTTCTTTTCGCCTGTCGCCTCGAATGTATAAACATCACCGTTTGTTAGTGAGAAGCGCATCAAGCCTGTCTTGTCGTAGAAAAATTTGCCGCGCACCTCTTGATTGCTCAAAACCGACCAGAGGCACTCACCATCCGATCCCGGCTTGCTAAGCCGCTGGAGTAAAAGCTCACCGTTGCGGAAAACCTTGGCAGGACCATCGGAGTCTTTCAAAATGATGGCCGAGCCCTTGCCCTGCGGGTAATTGATGATCACGCTTGCTTCAGTCTCGATCACCGACTCTTGCAGCCTGAAGGCTTGCTGCGTCCAGGTGAGGGCTCTTGCAAAGTCGCCTAGCACAAAACTGCTGTCTTTGGGCGAATCAAGCGGAACCTCAGTCGGCCTTTCGTAAGGTTTTTCCTGGGGAATTGCCGGCTTAGAAGCGGGAATGGGAACTGATTCGGACTTGTCGCCCATGGTTATTTCCCCGCGCGT
The DNA here is from genome assembly GCA_041911975.1 of bacterium. GTDB lineage: Bacteria > Cyanobacteriota > Vampirovibrionia > Obscuribacterales > Obscuribacteraceae > QKMZ01. The sequence continues at coordinate 1,538 of JAYRNY010001058.1, forward strand.
GGATACAGCTCGACCTTAGGTCCCGGCATTTGCAGGTACCAGCGTCTGATCTGCTGAGGGCTTGTGGGTTCATTCAATTCGGCAATGATTCTGTCGATCTCTTCCAGTCGCAGTTCGGCTTGGGGTTGGTCCCAGAGCAAGTTCCTGCTTCCGTAAATGAGAGGCGAGTAGGCCGGGCTGGCGAAGGGCCAGCCGCGAAAAACCGGTCCGCCTAAGCCACTGAAGGCGGTGTCACCGGCGACGTCGCCGAGGAAGTCTTTGGAAAAGGCTCCTATATCGTTATATTTTCCATTCCAGACGTCCGGCGCATATATTCTGCCGCGGTGAATTAGAGCTGTCGTGGCGCCGCCGGCCAGGTTGGAGAGCAGCATGTTGGTACGGTTGAGTTTGGTGAGCGTGTTCAATGCGGCGATGCCGCTTCTGTACTCGGCATTGCCGAATGCCGTATAGGGTATGCGGCTGGCGACGCGCGTGGTCCAGGGCAAGTTCTTGCCCATTTCCTTCAGTCCTTCGGCAGCCAGGCGTTCTGCGGTCGCGACCTTTTCCGCTCCGGACAGTCCTTCCAATGCAGCTGAATTCATGCCGGTCGCAGCCAGTGCCCGCTCGGATGCCGCAGCCGCTTTGGCGCTTGCGCTCAGTCCTGAATATGCCGAGCGGTACATTAAGGCTCCGGCTCCGCCGCTCAATCCATCTATGCCTCCAACAAGCGGGTCATACCATTTGAGTTCACCTTCCACTGCATACTTCAGCCCCGATCTGACTGCTGCGCCGGCGGCAAATCCAGCCGCGAGCGCAGCCGGTCCGCTCCATCCAGTCGCCACCACTACCAGTGCCCCGGCGGCGATGGCGGCGGCGCTGTACATCAGCTCTTTCAGCAAGCCTTTGAGAAATGACTGCTCTTGCGGGGCGGTTATCGGTTTTAGAGCAAACTCTCTCAATTCTTTCAACTGTGTCTCGCTTTGCTTTGCAAATTCCGGATCCATTTTTTCTATTTCGTTGAATATTTGCAGTGCATCGGGATATTTCTTATTGGCCAGTGCAAATACGCCCTTCATCAATTGAGTGTAAGCAGGCGCGTGTTGCAGCAACTTGATGCCGTCCAGAGCTGTTTTCGCCTCATCCAATTGTTTCTGAATCTCTGTCTTTTCTTTTTCACCTGAAGCTTTGGCCAGTTCGTCTTTGAGCGCGTCCACTTTACCGGACTGCAAGTTCTTCACTTTGTTTATCTCTTCGATTGGCAAGGCTTTTACTTGCTGCGCGGCGCTTTCCAGGTCTTGAGCTGCACTTTCCAGATTGAACGCGGCCGGTCCGATATGGCGTTGAAATTTGACCAGGTTGTTGTGAAATTCGAATACTGAATTTTGTTTGCCTTCGGTTTTGGCAAAGAGCATCATGTCGAGGTATAGATTTGCCCTCTGCGCAGTAAACTCTGGATCGATAGCGGCGCTTTGATCCATGAGACTTCTCACTTCGCCGTATCGGCCATCGGCAGCTGCCTGCACGACAGCGGAGAAGCGCACAGCGGCGCGAGCATGAAGAAGTTCTTCGATACAAAGTTGATCGCGGGTAAGCTCTTCGCGTTTTGCGGCAATCAGCATGGGATTTTTCAATTGCGCCTCAATTTCTTGCTGCCTGGCTTTCAGCGACCCGGTATCTATACGATCGGCCTGAGACAATGCCTTGTCGAAGAGCGGTCGGGAAGCATTCATATCTTTGTAGGCAAGCTGCCTTGACGCAAGGCGCGCTGTTTCCAGCGCATCTTCTCCACCGGCCAGCTCTTGCCGGCGCAGTCTGTGGCGCACGTCTTCATGCAGATCGGCGGACAAGAACATTGGTCCAAGCCTGCTCCTTTCCGCCTCATTCAGCAATTTGTCCGCTCTTTTGAGGTCGCCTGTGTCGGCCAGATAGGCCGCCATTTGCTCGCGCACCGTCCGCGGTGCTTGAATATACTGCTCTGTTTTAAACCTTAGCAGTTGCAGCTCTTGCATATTGAAAGTGTCGAGCGGATTGCTTGTCCGCAGCATTGGATTTTTGGTATCGAGAAAACGCCGGTTGCTCGGTTGAAAGATGTCGTCCTGCCCATTCAGGCGGACTATCTCTTTTTGGCGTGACTGCATGGCCGTGTCGATGGCGAGCAGCAAAGCCTGTGCCTTTTGTGGATCGCGAGCATCGGCCCTGAGAACCGCGGCAGTGAATTCTTTATCAATCAATCCCGGCAACTGACTCAAGCGCTCGCGCGCGGTGACGCTGGTCAGACCGCCCTTGTCGTCCGGCACGCTTACCTTTTCATTGGCAGGCAACCGCCTCAGTGCTTCCATCTCATTTACATGGAGCTGCGCGAAGGCAATATTGTCCAGCGGGTCAGGTCTGTAAGGCAAACCGGGTGGTAGATCCACAGCCAGAACAGCCGGCAGGTCTTGCTCGTTGTTCTTCTCGGTTGCTACGGGAGGCCTATTTGTTGGAGATTCTAGGTATTCTAAAAGAAATGAATTTATCGGCTCGGGGGTTCGGTTCCCCCCGAGATCCGGGATTCTGCCATCACCCATTGTGGTTCCTCCTTCGGGAGTCGGGTTTGCAAAAGGTCTGGGAAGGAACCGTACGGGTGTATACGTGTCCAGGCGATTTTGGACACGGGATACATGCTGCGAATTTACAGCGGATCTAAGAGGTTTAAGTACTGAAGGCTGGCAATCAGCCTTTCAGTATGCCTGAAATTGCATCGCTGCCTGGTGTGAAATCAGGGAATACTGACTGCATTTGGCTTGATGACAGGTGCAGATGTTCGGATACGACAGTAGAGATCACCGAGCGAAAATCGGTTCTTACCGGCAGATCTCTGCCCTCATAAAGAGCACCATTAGATATGCCGTCCCAGTGACCGTAGAGCTTGCCGCCCTGAACGGCGCCGCCCAGCGCCCAGATGAAGTTGCCGTGCCCGTGGTCGGTGCCGTTGTTGCCGTTTTCTTTAACGGTTCTGCCGAATTCAGACATAACCAGAATGACAGTTCGCGAATAAGTATCGCCCAAAGCTTGACTGAGATCGGACAGCCCATGCCCCAGGACCTGGAGGTGATTGGCCAGTTGACCCTTGCCGGCTCCCTGATTGACGTGAGTGTCGAAGCCTCCCAGGTCGACAAAAGCGACCTGCACTTTCGGTTCTTCGCTCATCAACTTGCCTAATTGTCTGCCGAAGGCACCGAACCGGTTGGCCAGAATGGCGCCACCATTGGCCTGCATCTGCTCGCTATTGAGCTTTTCGTTGATCGTCGAGCGCGCCTCCATGCCGTCTTGAAAAGCCTTTTCCAGGTCGTCTGCGCGACCTTGATACATGCGCTCAAAGCTGGTGGCAATGTATTCGTTGTCGATGGGGCTGCGGCGTCTCTTCAAGTCTGCTTTAAAAGTTGCTGATGCCACCGGTCCCTGCAAGATGCGAGGTGTTGTAGTGCCGATGTTGAGCGCGCGCACGGGCGAGTGATTGTCGGGCATTTGCGCGAGCAGCCGGTTGAGCCAACCTGTGCTGGCCGATTTTCTGCCCGGGCAGCCGCTTTCCATATAGTCCTGCGCGTCGAAATGTGAGCGGGTTGGATCGGGCGACCCGCTGTTCA
>JAYRNY010001059.1:0-3616 GCA_041911975.1 bacterium
CTCCCGAAAAATTTCAATTTTTTCGCTGTGATTCGAATCTCCCCAGAAGCGCCCCTGCCCATCGCCATCAGGATTCTTGCTGAGCCAGGGGGACGCAAATAAAGATGGGCTTCCTTAGTTTTCAGCGCTTTCAGCTGAAATCTGTCCGCCATGCAAATCAACCGGAGGCTTGCAAATAGACAGACTCAGACCCGCCTCTACCTTAATCTAAATTGGCGATTTTGACTTTTGGAAATTCTCTTTTGAATCGCGCCACGTCTTTTTCGGACCAGAGTTTATCGTTTATTCCTATACTTCTCAGTTTTGGCAGTTTGGAAACGATCGCTGCCATTCTGTCACAGGTTATTTGCGAATCCTCCGCCAAAAATGAGCTTAGGTTTGGCAAGTCTGATATCCACGTGGTATCGCCATTGGTGATTTTTGCAGCTTTCTCGATCCAGAGAGAGTTCAAGTTCTTGAAAGTGCCCAAGAGTTGAAAATCTTGTGGCTTCAGCAATTCGGCGCTGATGCGCAATTCCCTGAGCATCGGCGAGCCTTTTAGCTTTCTCAGTACATCGGCCTGACCAGGCAGCCCGGCCATATTCAAAATTCTGAGCTGGTTGAGGCGTTTGAGACGCAGCAGGTCCAGCCCACCCATATGGGTCTTAGCCACCTTCAGTCCTTGCAGTTTTGGCAGTTTGTTCAGGGTATCGATCAGCTGCTCGCTTACTTCGCAGGCGGTCAAATCAAGGAACTTGAGGTTCTTCTGTCGGTCCAGATATGTAAAAGTGGAATCGCTCACACCGAAATTAAAGCGAAAGCGCAATTCGGTAAATTCATTGCTGTTGAAGCGCAGGAGAAATTTCGGATCTGTGACTATCACCTTGTCTTCCACATCGAATCCGAGAGGCTCGTCGGCCGGGAAGGTAAGCACACCTTTGGCCGGAATAGACTTGTCTTTGTCGACAAGGCGAATGTATCCCATGCCAAAACCCTTGGGTGAGCCGAAATTGAACGTACGCATGGTGCGACCGTTTTTGTCCACGCTTATTGTGCTGATTGGCCCGCCATGCGCTTCTTCGATAGTGGCGACCCGGCTGACCTTGTCCCGTTCCGCAAGTTCACCATCTCCGTATCCTTTTTTGTAAGAAGAGCCGATACGCTGATCCATGACGTGATACGTGGCCGCTCCGCCCACTACTGCTCCTAATGCCAGCGCAGCGACCGTCTGCAGAGCTGTGAATTTTTTCGTCCTGGCCCGCGTTTCCTCTTTTGTCGGCACCGAAACCAGAGGATGAAGAGAAATTCCCTGGTGCAAAAGACTCAAATCGCGGGCGATTGTTTTCATATCCTGATAGCGAGAGTCTGGATTTTTTTCCAGCATCATCGCGATAATCTTTTCGATTTCTGGCGGGAATTCTTTTCCCAGAGTCGCTTCCTTGAGGGAAGGATGCTGTGTAGATTGATGTTGCATCATCGTCGATAGGGCCGTGCTTGCAAAGAAAGGCGGCACTCCGGCCAGGCATTCGAACATAACGCAGCCCAGAGAGTAGATATCGCTCCTCTTATCTACGGGCTTGCCCATGCATTGCTCAGGGCTCATGTAGAGCGGACTGCCGAATATCTCGCCTGTGCGTGTCAGCGCCTGTGTCGGCTGAATTTCCTCCGCCGTCAATTTGGCGATGCCGAAATCAACTACTCTAATGCTCAGCCCGCTGCTGTCCGACTGTGGCGGCACGAGCATGATATTGCTTGGCTTCAAGTCTCTGTGAACTATGCCTACTGTATGCGCATAGGCCAGTCCAAAACAGGCCTGGATAAAAATCGTCAGCGTTTCTTCCAGGCTGAGAGCGCCTTTGTCCTTAATCAAATTGGACAGGTTCGTTCCCTCGATATAGTCCATTATGAAAAAGGGGATTTCGTTGTTTATCAGACCGCAATCATGAACAGTGATCAAATTGGGATGGTCGAGCATGGCAGCCGCTTTGGCTTCGACTTGAAAGCGTCTCCAGGTGACATCAGTCACTTCGCGCTGATTGAGCATCTTCATGGCCAGAACACGACCAAGGGCCAGCTGCTCGACGCGGTAGACGACACCCATACCGCCCCTGCCCAGTTCTCCCAGGACCTTGTATTTCCCCTCGATAATCTGCCCTGGGGTCAGGTCGGCTGCCGGACCATAACTCAAAGCCAGTGTGTTTTCGAGACTGTTAACGATTCCCTGCTGCGGATCCTGCAATCCGCCGTTCTCTCTGCCCGCGTCGCTCATCCAAGACTCCCAAGTGCCCCTATTCGGATATACCTCGGGATGCGATTTCTTTTGACAAGATTGCACAATCGGCTCATTAAATGTGTGTCTGAAAACCGCTCTGGATAAGCCACTTAACAAACTCGTAGGTAGAGATTAGCCGCTTAATGAACCGGACAGTCACCCCACACTGCGAACGCAGAGTAAGGATACTGAAAGAAGTAGTAGAAAGGATTTGAAGAAGCAGAGAGAAGAAATGCGGCTGAGCATGGAGTCTTACCTCCAGCCAGCCGCATCTCCGCCCTCTGCTGTGGTGCTGTTTGGCGCCTCGCTTAGCTACGAGCTCTGTTCATGTGCAGAGGCTTCCTTTATGGGCTTCAGCGTCACCAGATAGATGACGGCGACGACCGCGCAGACAGCACCCGCGAGGCTCATCGCGAAACCAATGCCCTTGTGGTCGGCAAGCGCTCCCAGGATCGGACCTCCTAAGGCGAACATGCCGAAATACGAGTACATCCAGAACACTGTGGATACGACGCCGCGCATTCGGTCATCCACTTTTTCCTGCACCAGGGCGTGACAGCCGATGAGCAGGATGGTCATGGACAAACCTACAGGAACCACCATGACCATCGCCAGAGGCACCGTAGGTGATACCGCGAAGGCGGTCAGGAAAACGGCATAGGAGATGCCGGCAAAGCCGACGATGCTCCTCAGCTTTTTGCCGAAACCATTTATCGCTGTGCGATTGGCCAGGTACATGGAACTCTCAGGTTTACCCGCAGCGGTGGCAGCCAGCCGTAAGTGCGGATTTTTACGGCCTTGAGCCGCCAGGTGCATGGGCCGGTCCTTGCGGGCACCGACTTTCAGGCCGCTGCAACGCCCAACGCAAGAGCGATAAGGGTCGGCACTCCGTTGTTGAGCATGTGCAACGCTATCGGAGCCACCAGCCTGCGGGTCTTCATGTAGAGGTGAGCGGCCGTCAAACCGAACACCGCATGCATGGCGAAGTTGCCGAAGTAGGCCTCTTCGTGGACCCAGCCGAAGGCGATGCCGCTCAGCGCGATGGCCATGTACTGCACTACGGTCAAAGCCTGCGGGCTAGCGGTAAACCGTTTGACCAGCCAGCCGACGCCATAGCGCAGGATGTTGAAGAGGGCTCCTCGGAAAATCAACTCTTCCAGAAGCGGCGCCAGGATTACCCCCAGAAAAATCATTTCGCCGGGGCTCATTTGGGCCACACTGGGATCTTGCGAAAGCCGGCTCGGTCCCATGGGCATGGTAACGCCGACCAAGATCTTGAGCGCCCACTCGATGAACAGGTAAGCGACGATCAGCACACCCACCTTGCTCCAGGGTGGTTTCTTCTCGGTGTAAAACATTATCGAG
>JAYRNY010001060.1:0-6533 GCA_041911975.1 bacterium
CCTGCGCATCCAGTTTGCGCGCCGTTGATTCTTCTTCCATCCGGACAACAATTGGACCAATGCTGCCCTTGATGATCCGCCCTTTGCTGTCGCAATCGAATTGAGTGACGTCATCGTTGCGGTCGTCAGATTGTTCCACAGAATGTATAGTCGTCGGGACGCCCTTCAGCGTCATATCTGTCTTCGCAATGTATTTGTAGTGCGAAATACGCTCGTTGAATTCACCACCGCTGAAGTCGGACTCTTTGTAGTCGAATTTGTCGCCTGGTTTTGGTGAAGAGCCGAGCCAATCGCTCAGTTGTTTGTCGTTGTCCAGGTTTGATTTTGGCGGCTCGACCTGGATTGACCTCGTGTTCTTTCCGGTCGAGCTCGTTTCCAAATACTTGTCGCCCTGGTGCGTTACTATGTTTTTGTAAGTAGCGCCTTCCCGCTCACTGACTTGCTCGATGCTGTATAGCTGTCCATTGCCATCCAGGGTGAACAAGCGCGTTAATGTGCTCTTGTCCGACAATTTCTTGCCATCCTTTATCGCGCTGATGAGCGTCTCCATCTTTTGCTCGAAAAATTCCGTGTCGCCGCGTTTCAACACTCGGCTGGTGCCGACCAGATAGCCGACCTTTTTGCCGTTCAGATACAAACCGCAAGCAAAGCTGCCCTGCGCATTGTTGGCGAACTTTCTGATTGGAGTCTCTACCGGCTCAGCCGGTCTGCCTGAGAGAGTTTCCCCATCAATATTGGGTTTGGGCTCTTCTTTGGGCGAGTGAATGGACGAGCAAGACGTAAGCAGGAAAAGCGAAACAGCCACACCGGCAGATAAAAGTGTTTTCATTCCCTTCCGCCGGACCATTCGCCTGGTCTTCCTCTCTTGTAAAAGCGGCTGCCCTTGAGGTTCTCCCTGCCACTGCCTGATAACCGTGGCAGCCGCAAGCGCTCATCTTACCCGAGCGGGGCCATCCATAGACGTCTGAAAACTCGCACTTTGGGGAATTAATGAAGGAGGACATGGCGCAGGTTTTTACTACGAATGGCATCTAGCGACAAGCCGGATTTCATCGAAATTGACCAGAAAGATGCTCCCCTCAAACTAACTGAGGGAGGGCTTCCCGTTGCAGGCGAATTGTGCGGGGAAGTAAGCACTGCCGAGTCCGACGTGCCTGCATCGAGCGCGCCTGCTTCCGGCACGCCCGATGCGGCGGCGCTACATACTGTTTCTCCTCGCCAGTCTGCGATCAGTTCTCAATCTGTACCACAGAAGACTGGCTCAACGCGCCCTGAGTTGAACGACAGCACGATTGCCCTTACGAAAAAGTCCATGCCGCCCGGCAAGCCGATGCGAAAGCTCCCCGGCGGTCCGGTAGTTTTTATAGGGCTCCTGGCGGTTGTTTGCATGTTTGGAAATCAGATAGACGAGATGCGCAATCGGACGCTCGCCGATCTGGCGAAACGATTTGCGATTGGAGATAGGGGTTATGTTGAGACGGTCGGTGATTTAGGCTCCTCCCTGGTGCGCCACGGCAATTTAGACGGCGCTGAAGGTGCATATGAGAAAGCGCTGTTAGAACTCAAGGCCGCCGGGCAAGATTTCGGGACCAGAGGGGCTTTCCTAAAACTGAAATTGGTTGAAGTTGCTTTTGCCAAGGCAAATAGGGAAGTCCAAACTGGCCGCCTCTCACGCAAACGTTCGGAAAGGCAAAAACACTTCGATAAGTCGTGGCAATACAAAGCTGATGCGGTGCCACTCGCAAAGCAGGCATTGGAGATGTTGAGTAAAGATCGTTCCGGTAAGCCCTCAGAGTTGCCGTTCTTGCTCTGGTATGCAGGAGACAATTTTGAGGATTGGTATGACTATGGCACTGCGATCAAACTGAACGAAGAGGCTCTCAATTTATGGGGACGAGGTTCGCCAAATCGCCGATCCTGGGTGAATACTCAGCTTGGTTATGAGTACCTGAGAATGGGCGAATCAGCCAAAGCTGAGGATGTCGTCAAACAAGCTTTGACCTTTGGCTTGAGACAGGGCACTACGCGGCAGAACGCCTGGCGATACAGCCTCCTGGCGCGTTCGCAAGTCGACTTGAAGAAATACGCGGAGGCGGAATCCAACCTCTCGCGTGCCGTGGAGATGTGGCAAGAATTGGAAAAGACTGGAATGGAAGGCAATGTTGATTTGGACCTGGCAAGAACCTATACGGACAAAGGCCGCATCAAAGCTGCTCTGGGGAATTCTTCCGAGGCGCTGTCTTGGTTCAAGAAGTCCGAAAAAATCTTGAGAGAGTACTCGAATCGTACATATGACACAATGCGAAATCAGCTTGAAATGGCGAATTTGTATCGTGACACGGGACAGTATCCGAAGGCCAAAGAATTGTATGACGACATCATGAGCAGAATGGAAGGCGCCGACGATCCTGTCGACCGCAAGCTGGTCACGCAAGACATTCAACTTCTCCGCCGCTTATCGGGAGGGAACTGATGGCTGAGCTTAATGTGGTGATTCCTTACCGCTCAATGCCTCTAAAAGTGGTGTTCTCTTCCATGTGTGCGCTGTTTCCTCTGTGGGCAGTTATTGTGCCTGCGATTCTGGGGTTCCTCATCGGCAGGGCGTTCGCTTTTCCAGGTACAATCCCTCCGGCGATGGTTATCTTCGGATGCACGTCTTTGCTTACTGCCATGCTCAGTTGTATGGCACTGTCCGCGATATCAGAGGATAATCGAATTCACATTTCTAAAGATGGTTTATGCTTTCCGCCTTCCTTCTTGCCGAAGCTCAAATTTAAGCGCAATCGCAATTGGAGTGAGTTGCAGCAAGCCAATCTCGTTAAGGACTCCGGTCCATATGGCGGCACTCTTCTTTTAGGCTTTGACGGCGGCGAGAGCCTGCAACTTTCATTGAGAAACATCAAAGAGTCTGATGTAGAGCAGCTTCTGTTGGGTGTTGAGTTGTGGGGAGCAAACTGCAGCCGCTCGCCGGAGTTGATTGAATATCAGCGAAATATGCAAAATGAGTCTCGAGGCATTGGACAGAAGAGCTACACGCAAATGTGGGAAGACGAGTTGTCTCGCCGCTTCGCACCGACGACTTTTGTGCCACTCGAGCCGGGAAAAATCTTGCAAGACGGTCGCATCGAAATTGTCAGGCAACTTGCCTTTGGCGGGTTGTCGGCTATCTATTTGGCGCGCATCAATAAGACCGATACTGTGGTTCTAAAAGAGGCTGTGGTACATGCAAAAGCGGACCCTGAAGCGAAGAAGCAAGCAGAGCAGCATCTTGAGCGAGAAGCAAAGATTCTGGCGACACTCACTCATCCCAATATTGCCAGAGTGCTCGATCACTTTGTTGAAGATGAACGCCATTACCTGGTTTTAGAATATATCACCGGACAAGACTTGCGACAGTATGTGAAACAAAACCCCGATCAGGAAGTTGCACAAGTTGTTGATTGGGCGATTGATGCGGCAACGATTCTAACCTTCTTGCATGGAAATGAGCCGCCGATTATTCACCGCGATTTGACCCCGGACAATTTGGTGGTGCGCAATGATGGTGCACTTATATTGATCGACTTTGGTGCGGCGAACCAGTTTGTCGGATCTGCCACTGGAACAGTAGTTGGGAAGCAAGCCTACATTGCACCGGAGCAGCTGCGCGGAAAGACCGTTCCCCAGAGTGATTTGTACAGTCTGGGTGGAACTATTTATTACCTGCTGACCGGGCGTGATCCTATGCCCCTTTCAATCAGCAATCCAAAAACTCTGCGCAGGGATACGCCCGACTCCCTTGATGACCTTGTGGCTAAATTGAGTGCGTTCGAGCCGGAAGAGCGAATTCAAACCGCAGCCGAAGTCGTTGAGATGCTCAGTGAAATTAAGAAGTCGATCTCGGGGGGGGCTCTCACCACGACAGGAGAGCCTGTCTGATGGAAGAACGCCGGGAGGCATTTCAGAGTAGCGATCAGTCAAGCCACTTGGTTGGTGGTTCAACTGTTGACGCGAAGGAGTCCTTGCGCAGCCCCGAGCTGAAGGTCTCCCCTGGCGACGGTGCTCAGGAAATGCTTCCCTCCGTTTCCGACACCACGTCGCAAGCTAGCATTCATGACCTTACGAAAGCGATGCCCAGCCAGCGCAAAGAGAAGGTGGAGGAAGCTGTCGAGCCTCTGACGAAACTTCCTCGAGTTGGAATTGCATTCTTTTACGCGATGCTTGCGTCGTTGGCAATGATCTTAGTCTCGTTCTTCGCTGCCAATGGAATGCCCAGGGCCTTCTTGATGGCACTGCCTGTGCAAATCTATTTCGCTCATTGCATGTTGCGGCTGAGTGATGTAATTGCGTTGAAAACCGGCAGACCACCGTCGTTGCCGGCCGTTGCTGTGACGATAATTTCTCTTGTCTCACTGGCCTGCTTTCCGGTTTTTGGCGAGCATTATCATTTTCCGAACCGATTGTTTGATCCGTTCTTCTGGGTCTGGATGTCTGTACAATGGATTTGGCCGATGGTCTTATCGAATGCGATTGAGCGAAAATTTTCTGTTAAGACTGTGCTGGTCACTCTCACCGCTGCGGCACCCGTTTTCATCGTGTCGTCATTACCAATATTGTTTAACGTGTCTATGTTTTTCCTTCCTCTCTGGTTGTTCACCCAGTTCGCGTGCGTGGTCTATCTGAATTCGCGAATGCAGCAGGTCTTTGCCGATGATTTGAAGGTCACGAATGCCAAGTTGGCAGCATCGCGTATGCAAGTCTCCGGTGCCACCAAGGATGATATCGTTGTTCAATACAAACCTTATGCCGCAATCGAACGTTGGATCAGACAAAGACTGACTGGCGGAGATCTGGTCAAAGGTGTACAACTGCTTCTTCTCTGGGTTTCCGTGCCTGTGGTTATCCTGGCGCTGCTAATTGGTTTGACAATGCTGGATAACATGATGGGCACGCAAATGGCCAATGATGCCAATATTCCTAAGAAGGTTGCGCAAGCGGCCGCAGCCGTTAACGCTAGTTTTCTGGGCGGATTCCTATCCTTTGTATCCGTCCTCGTCGTGGTTCCCTTAATCATGTATCTAAGAGCACCGACGCATCTGCTTTTCAATCGTAGCGGTCTTCGTTTTCTCTGGCGCCACGGCGGGTATTCTTCCGATGGCGCGCAGATGAGTTGGAAGAACTTGCAGTCGATCGATCTGGAGAGAGCCGGGCGATCTACTAAGGCTCTCGATCAGTTGCTGGTCTTTAATGGCAGCGACGGGCATAAGCAAAAGCTGAAGCTGAGTGCCTTTGAAACAATGGAAGATCGCGAGAAGATTCTGGCAATGATACGCAGCTGGGCACCGAATGTTCCTCGCCCGCCTGAAGTTGAACAGTGTCTGGAACCACCAGCCAATCACAGCTACACGGAAATGTGGCTGCAGGCCTTAGCGGCACCGCCTAAGCGTGAGCGGTTGAAACCTCTCATTGATGGCGCGTCTTTGCAGTCAGGAAAGTATAAGGTCGAGAACCAGTTGGGAGTCGGCGGACAGGGTTCTGCCTATTTGGTGAACGACAATATCAACGATCGAGTTGTAGTGCTGAAAGAGTTCATTCTGCCTGTGCACGTAGACGTCAACGTTCGTAAGAGCGCCCTGGAAAGTTTTGAAAATGAAGCCAGGATTTTAAAACAAATGGACAATCCTGGCGTCGTTAAGTTGATCGACTTTTTTGTTGAGGATCATCGCGCCTATCTCGTGCTGGAGCACATCGACGGAATGTCGCTCAGGGAGCTGGTCGAGAAGAATGGCGCGATGAAGGAATCGCAGGTGAAAGAGCTGGCGATGCAAATGTGCGATATCCTTTCCTACCTCCATTCGTTGTCACCACCAGTGGTGCATCGTGATTTCACGCCCGACAATTTGATTTTGCAAAGAGACGGGAAATTGAAGTTGATCGATTTCAACGTTGCTCAGCAGGTGGAAGCAACAGTCACCGGAACAGTCGTCGGCAAGCATGCGTATTTGCCGCCCGAGCAGTTTCGCGGCATGCCCACCGGTCAGAGCGACATTTATGCCTGTGGGGCGACCCTGCACTTTCTTCTCACCGGCGCTGACCCTGAGCCGATATCGCAGTCCCATCCTCAAAAGCAAGTCCCGAGTGTCAGTCAGGGCTTGGATCATATCATTGCGCATGCCACTCATTTGGACACCGGGCAGCGCTACGACAAAATTGAAGAGATGGCAAACGAGTTGAAGACCATGACTTAAGCTGGAATGCACTTAGAGTTCACGTTCTTGCGGGAATAATTTCATTGTGCCCTGCCTGACGCGCGTGCATAATGGTAAGACAAGCATTTTATGTGCGCTGACTGCTTACTCCTTCATCAAAATGAGCAAATATATGAAACGGTCCAAGCTTGCTGTTCTTCTGTTGGCACTGTCTTTTGCCGTGGTACCTGCCAAAGCCGGTGATTGCGACCACGTCATCACCAGCAATGAGGCGCGCACGGAAAACGCTATTACTGCTACAAAAATCCAGTGGGAGACCTCGCTGGACAAGGCGAAAGCGCGGTC
>JAYRNY010001061.1:0-4302 GCA_041911975.1 bacterium
TAGAGACTCGCGAAGCGGAGCGCAAGCTGGCGGAAAGAGAGGCCCGCATGAGGGCAATCGTAGATACGGCTCCGGACGGCATCGTTACCTTTTCCGATGCAGGCGAGATAGAATCAGCCAATGAAGCAATGCAAAAACTGTTCGGCTATGGACCTGGAGATTTGCTTGGTATGCAGGTTGTTGCCATAATGGACAACTTGCCATTGGAAGGTCCCGACGATCAAAAGTCGTCGCATTTTGGTGAGAAACATTCAGTCGGCATCGGCGACGAAATTCGAGGCCGGCGCAAAGACGGCAGCACATTCCCAGTAGAAGTGGCTCTGTCAGTACTCAACCTGGGAGATCGCAACATTTACACTGGTATCGTCCGTGATATCACAGCCCGCAAAGAAGCGGAAAAGAGAGTGAGCGAGTTTTACTCGACTGTTTCGCATGAATTGCGCACGCCTCTCACTTCCATCCGCACAGCGCTTGGACTTATGACGAGCGGCGCCGTCGGAGAACTGACGCAAAAAGGCGGACATCTGGTCCGCATTGCCGGTGGAGAATGCGATCGACTGATCAGACTGATCAATGACATTCTGGATTTCCGCAAAATCGAAGCCGGCAAATTAATGCTCAAACCCCAATTGACCAATCCGCAATCACTTGTGGACACGACGTTTCAAGCAATAAGAAGCTTGGCGGACGAAGCCGGCGTGAAGTTGACCAAATCAATCGAATATAACGAGGCGTTGCACTGCGATCCCGATCGAATTGTTCAAGTGCTTACGAATTTGATTTCCAACGCGATTAAGTTTTCCGAAAAAGGCAAAGAAGTAAAAATTCTGGTCACGGAAACGAAACAGGGGAAAGTGCGATTTTCAGTCATGGACGAGGGTCCGGGAATCAGAGAGGATCAAATGAATAAGCTGTTTGCGAAATTTCAACAGCTCGATTCTTCCGACACTAGGAAAAAAGGCGGCACCGGACTCGGTCTGGCTATCTCCAAAGCAATCATTGCGCAGCACGGCGGTGAAGTGGGTGTCGATACGGAAATTGGAAAAGGGTCGACTTTCTGGTTCGAACTCTCTCCGGGAGAGAATCTTCCCATTGCGCCGGATGAGACTCTTACTCTTCACAGGTTGCGTGTAATGCTTGTCGCCGACGATGAAAAACTGGCGGAACCCTTAAAAGACCTCCTGCAAAAATCCGGGTTCGACCTGCTTCGCGCTGCTACCCTGGCGCAAGCAGAAAGAATTATTGAAAAAACCTTCCCGGACATCGTTCTGGTCGATGCGGAGTTGCCCGACGGCAGCGGGCTGGAAATAATCAAACACGCAGGCGGCGCTATCCTATCGAACGGAGTGCCGACAATTGTTTTAGGTGGATGGAACGATGAAACCGGCACAATCGCCAACCCCGTTTTGCTGGATTTCCAGAAAAACCCATTTGATTGCGCCCGCTTGCGCTCAGTAGGAAGGCAGGCTGGAGTACAAGCAGCGGAAAGCAGAATCTTGGTTATCGAAGGCGATTCGGCGCGCTCCAACTTACTGAAGCGCACGATTATACAGGGCGGATTTCAGGTTATAGACGAAATCGATCAATCAGTAAGTGGCATGATGAGAGACCTGGAGCCTGACATGATTGTGCTTGATCTTTCCGTTTCCAACGAGCGTTGCTTCGAGGTTTTGGCGGGCCTGAGGCAGGGCGAAGAGCACTCCTTGCCTCTCATCGTATATACGGAAGACACGATCGCCGGAGCCGACATCAATAAGATGACCCTGGGTCTGACCAGGCACTTAAAGGGCGCAGGAATTTCTACCGATGAATTTTGCGATTCGGTCAACCGTCTGGTGCAAGGCATCGTTTTTACGACGGGAAAACGCCAGCCGGTGGAGCTGCCACGCTAGGCGCACCATTCAAGAGGCCAATCCCTCATCCACAGCGGATTTCGGGGAATCAATCAGATTCAACCAGATTAAATCTCCGTGAATATCTGCCACTGAGCGGGTATGATTCGGGTGTGAGCCTTACTACGTGGCGTAAGCATTTGCAAAATCCCCAATCACAAATAACTGGCGGGCTTTCAGGAGGGCATATCTGATTGCACGGAAAACTTGATCTTGGTAAAGCAAAAGGACTGAAGAAGTCTGAGATTAAACAGCTCAATCGTATTCTGCAGCAAAGAATTCCAGCCGGAAAGCTGATGACTATCGACCTGGCTGAAAGCATCGCCGAGGTTTCTCACTCAACCGGTTATCCAGTTTCAGTTGTTGTTAACAGACGTGGTCAGATTGTCAACATAACCATCGGTCACCCCAGCGAGGTCAACATGCCGGAGCTGAGGGGCGTCCGAGTAGGTCCGGGAAGGCTTTGCGGTCACCGGATTATCCATACCAGTCTGGACAACGGCAAGAACGGCCAAAACAATCGGCCATCATTTAGAAAGGAAGACTTGCAGTGCTTGCTCAAAAATCGCCTTGATGCCATCGCTCAGGTCGGTGTAGATACGGAAGGCAATTTCAGCCGCTCCAAAGGTGAACACACGCGATTTGCCGATGTGGTCAACATGGCGCACATTCTGCCAGGCCGCGATTCGGAAGGACAGCTCTGGAAACTTTTCCCGCCTATGACGGCAAGAAAAGCGCAAGAAGAAGATTTCGAAGAATTGATTCAAGCACTGGAAAATGAATTCAGACGCGAAGCGCCTGGATTACAGGTGGCCAAAGGTGAAGAACGCGCCATTCTTGTCGGTTTGATCTCGGAAGGCAATGACGCATTTCAGGTCGACGACGATCTCGACGAGATGTCCTTGCTGGCGAAAACAGCCGGCGCTACAGTTTGCGGTCGCCTCACTCAATCGCGCTCGCAGCCGGATCCAAAGTATTTCCTGGGCTCCGGAAAAGTGCAAGAGCTGGCGCTCCTGGTACAGGAGATGGGAGCAAATATCGTCATTGTCGATAAAGAGCTTTCCGCCAACCAGCAGCAAAATCTCGAAGAGATTGTCGCCGTCAAAGTAATAGATAGAACCGAACTTATCCTGGACATTTTTGCTCAACGAGCCCAAACAAAGGAAGGAAAACTGCAAGTCGAGCTTGCTCAGCTCAAGTATCTTTTCCCAAGGCTGGTCGGCAAAGGCACGGCTTTGAGCAGACTGGGCGGCGGCATAGGCACCAGAGGTCCTGGTGAAACCAAATTGGAAGTCGACAGAAGGCGCATTCGCGATCGCATCACCTTCCTGGAAAGGGAAACTCAGCGAATTAAGAACTATCGCGACACCCAGAGACGCAAGCGCACGGACGAGAATTTGCCCGTTGTGGCTCTTACCGGTTATACGAACTCAGGCAAATCGACTTTGCTGAACGCGCTCGCAAAGTCGGATATGGTAGTCGAAGACAAACTCTTCGCAACACTGGATCCAGCGACCAGAAGGACGACATTGCCGGATCACTCACCGGTCTTGCTCACTGACACAGTCGGATTCATCAAGAAGTTGCCTACATCGCTTATTGCAGCCTTCCGCGCCACACTTGAAGAAGTTGCCGTGGCGGATGTACTCTTGCATGTTGTCGACGCCAGCCATCCAAATGTGATGGAACATATGAGTTCAGTCTACGATGTACTCAGTGAATTGGGTGCCGTGGATAAGCCTATCATAACGGTTTTGAACAAGACAGATAAGGCGCGCAAAGAAGATCTGGAATGGCTTGCTGCTCAAGTTCCCAATCCGGTTATGGTATCAGCAGTGATGCGCACCGGACTTGGTGGCTTGCTTTCGAATATACAAGCTGTTCTGGAAGAAGTCTGTCCCACCCGCCGGTTGCACAGCGCATGATTCGTATGCTCTCATAGTCCGCGTCCGGAGTAAAACAGAAGCTGCTTCATTCCGGGTGGTTCAGATTCCACAGAAAGAATAATAGAAGTATGTACGGGCGTATCCGGCTGCGGTTCTTCAGCCGAATAGAAATTCAACTGATTCAAGCGCTGAACAAATGAATTGAATGACTGCTTGGGCACGACGATAGCACTCGGTGACATTGTTTTCACATGTAAGTCCAGAAACAGCCGCAAACAGGCATTGGCAGAAGCCTTAATCTCATCATCGTCGGCAGGCAATGATGCATGATGGACGTGCAAAGCCACTCTTTGAGGAGCTTGAAACACAAGACTGTTCAAGCGGCGCAAGCCGACCGGATCGCCCCTTCGGTACCAGATCACCTCATACTTCTTCGTTGCATTATCCTTGAGAGTTTGACTACTGACGCGGGCCAAAACCAGATTGTCGAAACCATTCTTGTCTTTGCGCAAATAATCAACCAA
>JAYRNY010001062.1:0-3610 GCA_041911975.1 bacterium
AGAGGCTGCAACTTCGCGACTGAAAACGCTTATCCACGCCTACTTTCCAGCATCTCCCCCGGGCGGGGGATGCCATTGGCGGTCAAATTGCCGTCGGATATCTGCAGGGCGGCATTCTTTGATAATCGCTACAGGTTTCGCTGCGCTGCACCATTCGCTCCGCCCTGTGCCCTGGCAAGAGCAGCATGCGGCGCCCCTACTGGTTCTACGGAGATCCGAACATATCTCCGTTGCTTGAATCATCACCCCAGAGCAGCGCGACTTCGTCCTTCACGCGATGGTAACCCTTGGGAATCTTGAGTTCCAGAGACTTTTTGATCTTTTCGACCTTGTAAGTATCGAGCATGGTAACCAGCTTTTGGCTCTTATCGGCCTTAAGACGCATCAATACACCTCCCGTATTGGGTGTTTCATCAAGCTGCGCGAATACCCTCAGGATCTCCATGGCGAACTGTTTGGCCACACCTTTGCCTGCCTCCAGCTCATCACAGACCCAGAGCTGCTTTTTCATGCTCTGAGGCTCAATACTGCCGTCGGGGCGGATGGCATTTACCTCGTAGAACAAGCAGTTGAGTCCACAAATCTTGGCTTTCTTGCCTTTGGATATCTTGAAGCCTTTGACATTGGCTTTCTTGGATTTTTGCTGATATTTAGCAGCCCGCTTCTTCCATTCCGAGCGAGGCTCCTGCAGATATGTCTTGTCTCTATGATTGCAGATCAAGATCTGGGTCATTTTTTCGTCGCCAAAAGCTTCGATACCGAGCTTCTCCATATAAATGGAGGTAGCTGTATCGCCGAGGTTGAATCTGACATTACCCAGGAAATTGCTGCTCATGTGAAGCACCCAGATCTCGCCTGGCTTCAACTTTTCGGCAGCAAAAGAGCCCAGACAGCTGCTTACGACCAAAAGCGCGATTAGAAAGGGCGCAAGTAGGTGAAATAGTGAAAAACGCGTCTGGAGCATGATTTACAACATATACCAGGTTAAACCCCGGAAATATCCGGCATCAGAGAGGCAATTATGCCAGAGTCTGCCTGTTGAGACTACCGAGCACGGAAGTAACCGTTGGGCATAAATAACACGGGCGCCCGGAGAGTTCTAATACTAATTTGGCCGAAAGTAAGGATCTCGAGACTTGCCTAAGAAGAGCTCTTCCAAGAAGCCGGATACGGACCCGGACATTGCAAAAACTGCCGCGAAGTCGGGCTCGGGGCAAGGAGCCGGCGCCGCTCATAGCGCGTCCGATAAGAATAGCGAATTAGAAGGTGAGTCGAACGGTGAATCAGAGAGCAACCAGGTAAACGAAGAGGAACTGGACCGGACGACTTTCAGCTCGGTTGCAGGCTGCCCACCGAGCCCGGAGACTGATTCGAAAGGCGAGGCGGATTCAGAGATCGGCAGACTGCTGCTCGGCAAATATCAAATCAGCGAGCTGCGCGGCTCGGGCGGCATGAGCCGTGTATACAAAGCGCAGCAATTGCTGACCAAGAAAGTGGTGGCGCTCAAATTACTGCACAAACACTTGAGCAGCAATCCAGTGATGATGCGGCGATTTCAGGCAGAGGCTCAAGCTTCGCACCACCTTGCTCATCCGCATATCATCACCGTTTACGACTTCGGCATCACCGATGAAAATCAGCCCTTCATCGTCATGGATTACCTGGAAGGGCGCGCCCTGTCCGAGATAATCAAAACGTGGGGGCAACTTAGCATCGAGCGTTGTCTAACGATTGTCGATCAAATTCTCGATGCACTCGAACACGCGCACGAATCGGGCGTTCTTCACCGGGATTTGAAACCGAGCAATATCGTCTTGATTCCAGTCGGTGACAACACCGATTATGTAAAACTTGTCGACTTTGGCATCGCCAAGATTTTGCCCAAGGCTGGACTGGAAGCGCAAGAGCTGACTCAAAGCGGCGACGTCTTCGGAAGCCCCCTCTATATGAGCCCCGAGCAATGCCTGGGCAACATGACGGACGCGCGCTCCGATATCTATTCCGTCGGCTGCCTGCTCTATGAATGCCTGGCAGGAAAGCCGCCTCTGATTGGCAACAACACGCTCGAAACCATGCACAAGCAGGTGAGCGAAATGCCTGCCAGTTTGTCCACGGTCAATGCCGATGTTCGCCTTGTTAAACAGCTGGAAGATATTGTTTTCAAAGCCATGGCCAAGGAGCCGGAAAATCGCTTTCAATCCGCGCTCGAGATGCGCAAAGCCATCTCGCAGACTCAATCCGAATGGCGAGAAGGCTCTGCAATTCTGGCTTATATGCGGCGCTCCGGGGCAAAATTCGAGCGTGCTTGCCAGAATAAACTTGGCAAACACTGGCGCTCGAAAGTGATCGTATCCGGCTTAATGACAGCGATCACACTGCACTACGTGATCATGATGACCATACTCTATCGACCGGGCAGCGCCCCTCCGCTTGCCGAGCGCGCTATTGCCTGGGCGGCTGCCAATCAGCCTCTCTACAAGTTGGTAGCGGCCGAAAAGATGAAGGGCTTCAAGCCGGTAACCGATGCCAGCGACACCGACGAATTGGCCGAATTCGCGTCCGAATGGTCTGATGTCAGCGCTTCCCAATCGGGCAGGTTCCGAGCCTATGTCCTCAGAGGAACGAACAGGCTCTACAAGGGTGACTTTGATTCCGCCTATCGCAATTTCTCCCTGGGTCTTCAGACAGCTGAATCGATCGGCATGAGCGATTCGATTGACAGCGGCTACTTGCATATGGCGGCGGCAACCAGCTTGGTCGAGATCAACGAAATGAAGGGCAGAAAAGATACGATTCTGTTGAACGAGGCAATAAAACACATAAGAATTGCCGCTCTGATTTTCATGAGCACAGGACAGTCGAGACCGGCGTCAATATCTAAAACCATCGAAGGCGCGATCAGCAATCAGTTGGGTAAACACGTCGAAGCGATATTGTGCTTCAAGCATGCAGCTGGCGAGCTGACCAAGGTTATCGAACAAAAATTGGACGAACAAAGAAAACGCGACAAGATCAGGCTGGACGCGCCAATCAATTTCAGATGGGGTGACATCAACCCGACCTCGACCGGATTTCAACTTGCCACCATGGGCAGTTTTCTACTCTCGAACCGCGAAGGTCTCAATTCACTGACAGAACCCTTGCCTGTCGAAAAGTTGCCAAAAGACGATAGCACGGTTCTCGGCTTGCCCAGCCGTTCCAAGATACAGGACCTGGCATTTTCGCGGGGACGGCTCGTGCCGCGCTGCACTTTCTACGAAAAACACATTCTCACTTACACGTTCGATGCGGAAGATTCTTACCAGCTGCTCACCGGCATGTGCGAAAACCAGGGTGCCGGAAAGGGCGCCCTGCCCACCGCCGTAGCCAGGGCCAATTTGGGCATGGCCAGCCTGGAAAAAGGTCTGGCGCTGCGCGATATGGCAATAGACAAATTGCGATCGCGCAATTTTGCCGAGTGGACATCCTTGTTCGATCAGGCACAAGATCGTTTCAGAAATGCTACAAAAGAACTTAGACTGGCTCACAAGGCTCTAGAGTTGCACCTTGGATCGAATCACAAGTATTCGGCATACACGCTTTTGAATTTAAGCGATGCAGAAATGAATCT
>JAYRNY010001063.1:0-2408 GCA_041911975.1 bacterium
AAAGCACGGAGAAAAAGCGTGATCACCACTGAAGACATTCTTGGCAAATGGACAAATTAAATGCGACTAGCAGGCCAAAAACATGCGATTAACAGGCCAATTTGAAATGCGATTTGCCGGCCAAAAAAATGCGAATACGCAAGAAAGCAAGAGTGGCAAGTTGAGAAGAAAGTGTCCAGCGGCAGGAACAGCGCTATACCATCCGTCGGGCAGCAGACCTAACTTGAGCCAACCGGGCAGGAGAAAGTGAATTTTGTTCCTTTTCCCTCTTCGCTTTCGCAAGTGATTGTGCCGCCGTGACTCTCAACTAGCAACTTGCATATCGAAAGTCCCAACCCAACGCCTTTGCTTAAGCTTGCGTCACCAGCTTCTACCTGTTTGAAGCGATCGAAGATGGCGTGCAGCATGTGAGGCGGAATGCCTCGTCCGGTGTCAGCAACAGAAACATAAGCCATGCCATTTGTTTCCAAAGCCTCTATCTTGATCGTTCCTTTGCGTGGCATGAATTTAATGGCATTGTTCAACAGATTGATGAGAATCTGGCAAATTCGTTTTTGATCAACGTATACAGAAATAGGTGGACAGTCTTTCTGGATATTAATTTGTAACTCCGAAGCTGTCTGCATTACCGAATCAATAGCGATGTCCACAATTGGCGCCAGAGCAGCGTTTTCAAGCTGCAGGACGAGCATTCCAGATTCCAGCCGCTCTAACTCTAAGAGATCCTGCACCAAATTTAGAATGTGCTTGCAGCTGTTTCGTGCCTTTGAAAGAAGAGTGCTGCGGTTGGCGTCACTCACACCAAATTTTCGTTCGTCCTCTAGCATTTCCAGGACGGCCATAACATTAGTAAGCGGAGAACGAATGTCGTGACTGACCATCGAAACGACTGCCTGTTTCAACCTTTCCGCTTTTTTCATTTCGGAAATGTTGTGTGCTATGCAGAACAGCACCTGTTCGGATTCCGACCACTGTGCAGTTAGATGAACATCAACCGTGTCTCCATCCTTTTGCACTAAGCCTATATCAATGGCTCCAGATGACCGGTCTGCGACGATTGTTTCTAAGGTCTCCAGGGTGGGTTGCGAACTCTCCGGAGCGACCAGAGATAGGATGCGCATGCCGAGAATTTCTTCTTGACTGCGCCCTAAAAGCTTTGAAGACGCTGGATTTGCTGCTGTGATTCTCAGTGATTCATCAAGCGACAAGATCATATCAGCGGCATCTTCAATGGTGGCGCGCTCTCGTCTGGTGAGTTCCTCTATAGTAAGTGCCATTCGATGAAACACTTTGTCCAGGTAAGCAATTTCGTCGCTGCCACCGGCCTGTGGATGGAGTGGCAGCTGAGCCGCAAGCCTGAGAGAGTTAACTGTCACGAGTTTAAGCCGAGAGGTCATGCTGCGCAGCCACCAGACTGCAAAAATTCCAGCGAAACACGAGTTGACTGACAAGGCAAGGATGATTATAGATATGATTGCCCGCTTTGCTTCAGACTGTACCTGAATCTGGGACATCTCGTAGCCCTGCTCCTGGTTAATGAGTGTCTTAATCGATTCTCTAAGACTTTCCGTGAGTCCGTGGACTATCTTAAAATGCTGTTGTCGCAAACCTTGAACGGCAGTAGGGGGGAGATCCAGCATCTCTCCAGATTGGTCGAGGATTTTGAGAAATTCTTCGGTCGACTTCAATGTCGAATTGACAAGTGTCTTTTGCGAAGGATAAGTCGCCGAAAGGGTTCGCACTTGGTTAAGACTTCTGTCTAATTTTTGACGAACAGAATGATAGGTGCTTTTGAATTCAGGGCTCTTTGTCAACCGGTACCCGACAATTGCCCAGGAAGCGTTTGATAGCTGCTCGGACACTTCCTCAGCAGCGGCGATCATTCTTACTGAGGCCAATTGCCGGGCGACCAGTCTTTCAGAATCTTGCACCATGACTATAAAAATAAATATCAATACTGCATTTAGTATCAGTGGGAAAACGAGGATCAGCATTCCCATTCTGACAAGGCTGAGCTTGTTCCACCTTGTCATGAAATTTTTCGGTTGCATTTCTTGCTTGTCTCTGTGTTATCTAAAGAGCCTTACGACTAATTGTCATTTCTTCGCCCTGGATATCTTCACATAAGCAAGCCAGTTTTTTCTGGGCGAACGGAGCAATTATCAGCGAATTGCTACCTGCCATTGATGGCTTCGTGAATTGGAAATGAGATGTCTGACAACCAATTTATTCCATGCTTGAGCGCTTTTGCTTTTACAACGATTTTTAGCCGAGTCTGCTTCATGCTTGCAAGTGAATCGTTTTAATACCTGTGCTTGGCTTCTGCCTTTGCGTTTTACGTGTGGCGTCCGTCCACTTAAAGCATGTAATAGCTCAATTGGAGCCAATCAATGTGACTCATCCTTAGC
>JAYRNY010001064.1:0-2488 GCA_041911975.1 bacterium
CGTTTCTATCCATGGCTGAAAACACAATCGCCGACATGGCCAGCAAAGCCAGCGAGAGTGTAGTCAACATTGATATCAGCAAGAATATTTCGGTTCCGGGCATTTCTTTCAATTCGCCATTTCAATTCTTCTTCGGCGAAGGCAACGATCCTTCGCAATCAGTACCGCACAAGTTTCAACAGCACGGCTCCGGCTCAGGAGTGATCGTCAAGGAAGACGGATACATTCTCACCAACAATCACGTTGTCGGACAGGCTGACGAAATCAAAGTCACTCTCAACGACAAGCGCGAATTCCAGGGTAAAGTCGTCGGTCGAGACAGCTTCACCGACCTGGCACTGGTCAAAATCGACGCCAAAGGATTGCCTGTAGCCAAAATCGGCACCAGCAAGAATCTGCGCCCCGGCGACTGGGCAATTGCAATCGGCAGCCCGCTTGGTCTCGACCATTCGGTAACCATGGGCATCATCAGCGCCCTGGGACGCTCACTGAATGACATAAACTCGGTCGACTTCATTCAGACCGACGCGGCTATCAACCCCGGCAATTCGGGCGGACCGCTGCTCAATATCCACGGTGAAGTGATCGGGCTCAACACAGCCATCCGCGGCGACGGACAAAACATCGGCTTTGCCATTCCCATCGACATCGCCAAAGACGTCACCGATCAACTGGTCGTCAACGGCAGCATAAAACGCCCTTACGTGGGCATCTACATGCAGGACCTGAATGAAAAAATCGCGCGTGCGGTCGGCATCCCGGCAAATACAAAGGGCGTGCTGATTGCCAAAGTCGAGGCGGAAGGACCAGCAGCTAAAGCGGGACTTACAGCCGGTGACGTAATCGAGAAAGTAGACGGCAAACCGGTATTGACCTCAAAAGAAGTGCAAAAGCAAATTCGTACACACAAAGTGGACGACAGCGTTGATTTCCTCATTTTGAGAAACGGCGCGCTGACTGCGTCATCGGTCAAGCTCGGTGACTATCCGCAAAGAGACATCACCGAACACTAAGAATCGTAGGGGCGATGCCGTGCATCCCCGAATTGAAACTAGGGGCACATAGCATAAGCCCAAAATTCTATGATATCGGCATTGCGCGGTACTGAAGTGCAGATAAACAGGAAAACAAACCTGATGAAAGCAATGATTCTAGAATCGCGAGGCGGTCCGCTCAGACAAGCGGACCGTGACGTTCCTGAAGTGGAGCGCGGTCATCTAGTAATCAAAATCTCGCACTGCGGAGTCTGCCGAACGGATCTGCACATCGTAGACAACGAGCTGCGCGAGCCTAAGCTGCCGCTTATTCCGGGACACGAAATCGTCGGTACGGTGCACGCCATCGGCGACAGAGTGCAGGGTTTTGCAGTAGGAGACCGTGTCGGAGTACCGTGGCTAGGGTGGACTTGCGGGCACTGCCGATGGTGCGTAAGCGAGCGCGAAAACTTGTGCGACGAAGCAAGGTTTACCGGCTACACGCTGGACGGCGGCTACGCCGAATACTGCCTCGCGGACGCTCGTTATTGCTTCAAACTGCCCGAGGGCTATGACGATGCAAAGGCAGCCCCGCTGCTTTGTGCTGGATTAATAGGCTATCGCTCATACAAAATGTGCGGCGACGCAAAACGCATCGGCATCTACGGATTCGGCGCCGCCGCGCACATCATCGCCCAGGTAGCCCACCACGAAAACCGCGAGCTCTACGCCTTCGTCAGACCGCAAGACAATGATGCAAGAAGCCTGGCCATGAATCTCGGCTGCAAATGGGCGGGGAATTCCGATGCACCCTCACCGGAAAAACTAGACGCAGCAATAATCTTCGCTCCTGTCGGCAGCCTTGTGCCGCATGCTCTCGCCAATCTCGACAAAGCCGGCAAGCTCGTCCTGGGCGGCATTCACATGTCCGATCTGCCGGCAATGCCCTACGACATTCTCTGGCAGGAGCGTTCAATCAAAACCGTGACAAACCTCACCCGCGCAGACGCAATCGAGTTTTTCGCCAAAGCCCGGGAAGTAAACATCAATTGCTCGGTAACCGTCTACCCGCTAGACAAAGCCAATGACGCCCTCAACGACCTGCGAGCCGGCAAGTTCACCGGCGCCGCGGTCCTGCGTGTTTAACTGCATTGGGGGCACCCGCAATGCGACCCCACCAAAGACCTATCGATCCAAATCCTTGCACGGATTTATCCCAGAGTGTTTGCAGTTCTAGGCAATTTAGGCTTCAATCTAATATGGTGGGTTATTCAAAAATGGTAGGCTCACAAACTATGAAACCCACACAAATATTTCTTTTGGTAATTCTGACTGTGGTCTTTGCCGGGTGCGCCAATGCAGTGCCGGTCAAGTCCGGTCAGGCAAACGCACAACTCAGAAAAGGCATGACGTGCGACCCCGGAATCGGTCCGGCGCAAAGCGTAAGCGATAAGGAGAAGACAGGGGCGATGGCAGAAAAAGTCTATAAGTCAGATGATGAATGGAAAAAACAA
>JAYRNY010001065.1:0-3238 GCA_041911975.1 bacterium
AAACCAGCAATCCATTCTTCAACGCTTCTTGCGCAACCAACTGAGAGATTCTCACCTCTGCTGGAAATGGTTCCTTAGTGTCCGTGTTCTTCACAAACTCCAGACCCATCATGAAACCCTTTCCTCTGATATCACCAATTACACCGGTTGCGAAAAGTTTCTTCGCGTGATCAAAAAAGAGAGCCTCTCTCTGTCCAACTTTTTCAATCAGATTATGTTTCTGCACATAATCAATCGCAGCAAGTCCGGCGGCACACGAGACAGGATGCGCGCTATAGGTAAAACCATGTTCGAAGACTCCATTGCTCTCTTCGAACGCCTTCACTACTCTACCCGATCCCACAACCGCTGCTAATGGTTGATACCCCGCAGCCATTCCTTTGCCGAGCGCAATAATGTCCGGCTCTACGTCAAAATGATTCATACCGAAAGTGGTGCCCGTCCTTCCCAGTCCGGTCATCACTTCATCAGCGATCAGCAAAATACCGTACTTGTCGCAAATCTCTCTTATGCGAGGGAAATAAGCTCGCCCGGGAACAGCGGCGCCCAAAGTCGCACCGACAATTGGCTCTGCAATGAAAGCCATCACATTTTCCGGTCCTACAAATATTATGGCTTCCTCGAGCTCGTCCGCCCGCGCAATCGAACATTCGTCGCTGGCACACGGTCCCGGCCCGAATCCACACTTGCAACGATATCTATAATCGGCGGAAATGTGCGAAGGCGATCGCAACATCGGCGCATAAGGCTTACGGCGGGCTGGATGTCCTGTAGCCGACAACGCACCAAAAGTACTTCCGTGATAACTCTGCCAGCGTGAAAAACAAATTGTTCGCTGATGTTCTCCCCGATGTACGAAGTAGCTGCGCGCCATCTTAATGGACGTTTCAACAGCCTCGGAACCACCCGACATAAAATATGCGCGCGCACCTTTCTTAAAACCTGGCGGTGTCATATCGACAACCTTCTTCGCCAGTTTCAATCCTGCCTCGGATACAAACTGAGTAGTATGAGCAAAGGCAACCTTTTGCAGTTGATCGTTAATCGCATCATTGACTTCTGCAAGTCCGTGACCCAGATTGGCAACGACAGCACCGCTGCAAGCGTCAAGATATGTACGACCTTCCGTATCCGTAATTCGCACCCCTTTGGCAGAGGCTACAGTGGGATAGCTTTTCTTGAGATTCCGGAAAAAGAACTCAGACATACACAACTCCAACGGTCGAAAAAGCTCTGAGAAGCACTATTGTTTCACATACTGGCAGGATACCGCTAGAATGCTCCCTGCAAAAGCGGTTAGTTTTTAGGCCCTTTCACCTGTTTTAGGTGCTTGCGATAGCCTGAATTGCTGCCTTAAATTTAGTGCAAACTGAGCCCAGAACCGCCCATTTTTGGCAATTTTAGTACGAACTTAAGACTTGGGAATAATATGATAGAGCCCTTGCGACCGTCCGGTTATGACTGAAAACGAAGGCCACAACAATCCTGAAAAAATGCTGCTTAAAGGCAAGGTGGATGTCTCCAAGCCAAAAGATCAGCTTGAGCACTCAGCAGAGGCAAAACACGCCAGAGAGAGTACCAAAGAAGATCAACGGCGCGTCCATGAGGCAAACAAAGATCGTCACAGCGGCTCGGCAGGTGGGCATGGCGATAGTATCGAAGTAGTTGTTCGGGATTCACACGGACGCGAAAAAGTGGCTGCCTCTAGACAAATGGGAGCAACAGAAAAGGACATTGAAAAATACGAAGCTAACAAAAAGCCTATTAGCCGTGATGAACTGAAAAAACATGCGGATGCCGGCGAAATTAGCGCCAGCAAACTCCTCGAGAGAATGGCACATGCAAAAACCGATCAAGAGCGGCAGTCCATTCAGAAAGAAGCAGATAAATTATTCGGCAGGGGCGAGTTTGCTCTTAAGCAGAAGGACGACATCAATCCAGATTCGAGAAAGAAAAAATCGGACAAGAAAGTAAATACCGGCATACTTAAGGCTATCGAATCCGACGCGCATTTGCCGGAAGACAAAAGGCAATTGGCGAAACATCTGCAAGACATGAGGACGGAAACAAAAAGGATTGGTGGAAACACTGATGCCATTGATTCCTATGCACAAACAGCATTTCAAAAGGAAATCGAGCAAAATGATTCGAGCACCGGCGCCGGAAAAGGTGACGATGTTATGGACAAAATACTTAGAAGTATAATAAAAGAAGAAATAGATGACCTAAAGCGCGGTGTTGGAGTAGTTCATGGCACATTGAATTTCGTCGTCAATACACTCGCAGGAGTGGGAAACGCCGTGCGTATTGCAGGCGCAGCGGCATATGAAGGAATGCCCATTGGTGCACTTTGCCCTGATCTCTACCTGGACAAAGAAGCGACAGAGATGTTGCATAAGACGGAGAAAGGCCTTTTACTCACAGGCAGAATTCTTACTCAACTAAACACGACCTACAATCCGACCTCTCCGCTCTTTGGTATCGAATTCGATCCGGAGGGCGCCGCCATGACACGAACATTGGCACAGGCACTTCCGAAAAAAGTAACAGAGGAATTAGACAAATTTGCCCATGCGGATCCGGAAGCACAGACGGCTACCGCTACCGAGGCTATTCTCAATATCGTCACGCTAATTGAGAGTGGTGGCATTGGTAGCTCCGCAAAAGCAGGAGAAATCAGTCAGGTTGGATCGCTGGCGAAAGTGCCTGATGAAAGTGCTGCATTGAGCGAAGTTGCTCAAGCAGCCCAAATTGCCAACGCAGGTGAAAAACTATCTCCGGCAACAACAGTTGCAAAAGCTGTGGCGAAAAACCTGGAAGAGCATGCGGGCATCTTCACAGCACTCGCAGAGAAAAAACCTTCACTAAAGCCTCTCGCTGAAAAGTTCAAGGAATGCCTGACTAACTTCAACGATGCCACAAAACCAGAGTTCGCTGTTGCTGGTGGTGGAACCTTGAAGGGCGATGGTGTCGTAGACATCATTCAGAATGCCGGACAACAAATAAAAGCGTCTGCAGGGGGCGCAAGCAAAAAAGTTGAAGACTATGTCAACCGCATGGTCAAAAAAGGTGAAGAGGAAAACTCCAGCATAAAAGGTCACAGAGAGAACGAGAACCAGCCCCCCGCAGGAAGGGGAGATAATTTAATTGACAGACCAAAGAAGCAATCATCCGGTGAATTTTTCGATCCAGATATTGCTCTTACCGAAAAGCGGTTAAAGAACGGCACAGGAAAAGT
>JAYRNY010001066.1:0-4833 GCA_041911975.1 bacterium
CCTCGGAGATGAAGTTCTACGTCATGAACGACGCCTGCAAGCAGTTCGCCCTCTGGAACCCCGTCGACCTCGGCTACTCCGCCACCCAGATCACCTACGCCCTCATCAAGGGCAAGATCAAGAGCGATAAGAGCGAGGATGGCACCGAAACTTTTGAAGTTTCCAAAGACGATATCAATGGCTTCGTCGTCATTCACCGTGCAGAAGCAGGTTGCGAGCTCGATCTCGAAACAGTAAAGCCTAAATAACTACATCAAGCCGCGCGAGCATTACTGTTGCTGAAGCTGTTGATTTTGCGGCGCGTACTGCTGTTGGAACAGCTTCCCCGGTTGTTGAGGCTGAGTGGAAGAATTTACTGATTGCCCTTGCTGCAGCAGGTCTCTGTATTCCTTTCGACGACTATAGCCTTGTTGCGGGTATTGATAGTATCGCTGTTGAGGCTGAAAGCCTTGCGCGTACTGATAATATCGCTGCTGCGGCTGGTAGAACGGTTGCGGCGCTTGATAGCCCTGCTGCGCCGATTGATACCCCTGTTGCAGCGGCTGATAGCCCTGTTGCTGCGATTGATAGCTCTGTCGTGAGGGCGACAGATAGTTCTGACTTTCTTGCCGAGGCTGAGCTGGCGCACCACCAGTAGTGCCACTGCCGGAACTCGCATTGCCCACATTCACTGGCGCCGATTCACCGCCCGCCATCTTCGCAAGGTAGTACTTATATCCCTCCGGGTCTTCAGGTCCGCCCTGCATTTTGCTTTTAAATCTTCCATTGGAATCGAATACGAGCAACGACGGAATTCCATCCATGCCAAAGTTTCTCATCAGGGCCAGCCCGTCCGGTGTGTCCGCACTAACACGCACACAGACAAAGCGCTGATTAGTCCAGTCGCTAAGGTCCCTTGTTGCCATCATCTTTTCGAGTGCTTTGCACGACGGGCACCAGGGTGCGGAAATCTCGACCAGCATAAAGCGGTTTGTCCCCTTCGCCATCGCAGCAGCGGCAGCGGTGTCCGAATACCAAATGATTTCGTCAGCGAATGCGCTTAAAGTCACGCTTTGAAGAAACAAAATTGTGACGACGCTGAGAATTTTGATCGCGATGTGCCGCATAGTCAGAACCGCAAGTAAGAATCACAAGAAGAAATCCAGGCATTAACTTACCATGTCGCGAAGATATTGTATCAAGAGCAGTCCATGAAAGGTGGGAAAGTCTACCAAATCGGGGAACAATCACTCTAGTTCACTTCATAACAGATTATTCTATAAAAGAGGCACAATGAAGGCAAATCCCCATAAACGTTGCAGCGCAGCGGGTTTTGTACGTTCTGGCGGCGGGATTTTAATGTCTGCAGCACTTTTGCTCGGCATCCAGCCTGTTTTCGCCCAAGGCGGACCCAGCCAGGCGCGCATGTCCCAGATGCTCAACCAGTTTGAACAGGGGAAACGCCCGACATACAGCACTGGTGGCGGTAATTCGATGGGGCGAAACAGCGGCATGCCGGGCTATGCCAACATGATGGGCGGAAGGCGTCCAAGCAATATGGGCGGCTACGCCGGTCACGGCGGCGGCGGCAGCTCGCAGATGCTGCAAATGATGAGACAGAAGATGGCAAGAATGCAAAGCGGCGGCGGCGGTGGTGGCGGCGGAACGCTACTGCAAATGATGCGCCAGAGATCGGGTGGAGCACCGAATATGATGCCAGGTATGGGTGGTGGGCCGGGCGCCGGAATGGGCATGCAAAGCGGGCTTTTTGCCAAGATGATGCGGCAGGACGCCTCTTTCAATAACAACATGCGGCGCAATCAGATGCAGCAGGGCATGATGGGTATGGGACGCCCTGGAATGGGCATGCCGGGAATGATGGGAATGAAACGTCCGGGAATGGGTATGTCCGGCATGGGGATGTCGGGGATGGGCATGAGCAAATCCGGCATAGGTATGCCTGGCGGAACAGCCGCTCTCATGAGCCGAATGGGGCAGCAGAGAAGCGCCCCTCGCGTCGGATCACCATTTGCTCCTAAGCCTGCGGCACCGGCAAAATCAGGTACATTGTCTGATTTAGAAAAACAAATGGAGAGCCAGTACGGCAAGTGATCGGCGGACTCTAGTCTAGTCAGCCTGATAGCAACAGCCGGAAATCAGCGAACAAAGATGAGTAAGTTCGAGCGATGCCCCTGCGCGAGCAAAGCGCTATATCACAAATGCTGCAAACCATATCATGACGGCGTGCCCGCCGAGGATGCGCTGCACTTGATGCGCTCGCGTTATGCGGCATATGCGATGGGTCTTGCCGACTACATCATCGACACCACTCATCACGAGCATCCGGAATTTTCCAAAGATCGAAGCGCGTGGAAAAAGAGCATCGAAAATTTTTCACACGCCACCAATTTCGATCATCTTACGATCAAAGAATTCATAGACGGTGAAGAGTCTGCTACAGTCTCGTTTACCGCCCACTTGCGCCAGGGAGGCAATGACGCAAGCTTCCAAGAGAAGAGCTATTTTGTCAAAGAAGACAATCGCTGGTTGTATAAGTCGGGAGAGATCAACTAGTTCACACTGATGAATAGAGAGTTGAAAATTGAGATCCCTGAAGATCCAATCACTGCCGCAGACACAGTCGGGCGAGCGATCCGAATAACAAGGCAGCACTGGCTGATATTGATTCAGTTCTTTCTCATCCCCATCTTCTTGTACGATCTTTCCGCAACGATTCTGGTCTGGGAGCCGCAAGCCATAGACGCACGCCTTACACCATCGGTGAGTTACTGGCTTATGGCGTCGTCTTTCATTTTGATGTGCCTGTCTAGCTGGGTCATAGAGACCAGACGTTTTGCGCTCCTCTTGTACATTGCCAACGGATACGCAAGCCTTGACGAAGCACTCAAAGCAGCGAAAAAGAGGATGTGGCTGATTCTCATTTTGATGATGCCGGTTCTGGCCTCCGAGATGATCAGCGAGGGGTTCTTCATGCTCACACAATTTGTGATGCGCGGAGTTCAAACCACCGATATGCCGTCACTACTGGCGGCAAACATAATGTTCACAATGCTCATCTTCATGCTGGTGTTATATCTGCCTCTACTTTGCGTAAGCGTGATCAACGCGTTTTTCGTGTCAATCGTTGTCTTTGACAAGTCTTCGATATTTAGCGCCATAGCACGCTTCTTTCGTATTGCAATACCGATGTTTTTCTATTTCTTCGGCTACACGCTTTTGATGGCGCTGGCGCACGTCGTGGTCTTTATCCCGTCAGCATTCATGGCGCCTGTTACATTTCTGCTGCCGAAAAACATGTTTACAACCGTAATGGACTTCATTTTGACTACTGCGCTGGAAGCACCAATATACAGCTTTCTGGCTGCAGCAATCACCATTGGCGGTGCCTGCCTGTACAAACAACTTTGTGCCTCTATCGAGGGCCAGGATATACTGGACAAAATCAAATTGATTGAAGCAAATCCATAGAAGCTACTTGTGTAGCTGCTCTTCAGGAAATTCAACCCAGCCTGACTTTTGCACTTTCGGCAAGCCGGCGGCGATCTTTGCATAATGCTCGCGCAGCCTGGCGCTCTCTTTTACCTTGCCGGTCATGTCCCACTTTGCAAAAAGTATTTGAATGACTTGCGGATCTGTTTTTAAATTCTTGTATATGGCAAAACCCTTATCCGCCTCTGCCGCAGCCTCTTTCGAGCGCCCCTGAAAATCGAGGATTGCACTGCGGTAAAACAAGAGATTGGCCGCTTTCAAACTATATTCACTACCGGATGCACGACGGCGCCGCAAATCGGCCAGGCCTTGATCAACAATATGCTCGGCCTTCGCCCACTCTTTTTGATCTCTATATATTTGATAGAGCATATCGATGCACAGCATTACCTGCGGAATCTCAGTGTCGTTTGCGTCTCTATAACTCTCCAGAGCTTTGCACAATGCAGGCTCCGCCTTCTTGTAATTTTTGTCCGCGTAAAATTCGCGCCCTCGCACAAGCAAACTGGGTTTGAATGCCCTGACGTATTGATTTTCCATGTTTCCTTGCGATCGCCGCAGCGAATGAATTGCATCTATCTTTCCCTGCTTATGGAGCGCGTTTTCGAGTTCGTGCCTGAGCGCGATCATAATCTCCGGGTCGAGCGCCTTCATTTTCATGCCAATGGCGTTTCCCTTGGAGAGCATTTGCTCGGCAAAATCCCACTGATTAGTTGATTCGTATACGCGCCCGAGCCAGAGGTACGATTGCGCTTGCATCGCGTCGTTGTTTTCGCTTTGCGCTTCTTTCAAAGCCGCCTTCAAATACTCTTTCGCCTCTTCGTAACTGCCCATGACGTGCGCGTTGCGCCCTG
Organism: bacterium; assembly: GCA_041911975.1. Lineage (GTDB taxonomy): Bacteria > Cyanobacteriota > Vampirovibrionia > Obscuribacterales > Obscuribacteraceae > QKMZ01. The sequence goes on from JAYRNY010001066.1 coordinate 4,344, forward strand.
CCGTCATCAGCTCAGCCCAGGTCGGAGCGATGGCCAGAGATGCACACGTACAAAAGAGGATGCTGAAAAGTACGCCGCAAAATACGACGGCAATTCGCTGCGGCAGGAGGCGACGGCTACGCATACGCGATATGGTACCGCCTAACCCATATATATGTAGAACACCCGCCCAGGTCCGACCAGGCAGCGTGCGCTGAAACGTCCATCGATAGTGCAATTCCGGTACTTCCTACCCCTACCCTTGACAGATTCGGCAATAAGCCGCATACCAACTAACATGCTAGTTAACCAAACAAGCGAACGCAAAGGCGCCCTGTTGTCAGCAGGAATAATTCGTATCCGGTTAACGACTGGACCGGCAAAACCCTTGCCTGATAAAGGTTTCAAGGAATCTCTGCAAGAGGGTTGACAGAAGTAGACGACCGGTCTATTATGATTGCATACCGACGAGGTCAGGCAAATGAATTTCGGAGACATTATCAATCTAATC
>JAYRNY010001067.1:0-13579 GCA_041911975.1 bacterium
GGCTTTGAGAAACTGCTTTCTCACATCGGCGCTCTTTGACGAGGTGCCGGCTATTAAGAGTGCTACAGCCAAATTAGCTTTATCTCTGGAAATGCGCGGATCTTTCGAAAGCAAGTGCTTCTTGTCGTATTCCAGGGTCCCATAGTACATCTTGACTGAATTTTTCATATCTCCCATGTCTCTTCGCAATCCGGCCCAGGCGATCATTGCCGAGACAAAAGTTTGATCGTATGGCAGCGTGGACTTTGAGCGTGCTTGCACAACCTCTCTCAAAATGCTGTCGGCAGCCAGATATTTGCGCAAGACGGTGAGCGCTTTAGCCACTTTGATCTTGCACCGCTGAACAGCCTCTTCTTCTGCTCTTTTTGCTTTCAAATCTGCCAACTCGGCCAGGCTGGAAAAATAGAATTCTTCCTCCTCAGCTGCATATGGGTGTCCATAATCGGACAAGACCTTCATGCGCATAGGCAAAAGCGCCATTATCAAAACAGCTGTCAGTGCAAAAAATAGCGCCAGCCGCATCACTGATGTTCAGCTCCATTTAGTCCTATTACTTCTTGCGAATGAACCCGGCAATAGCCATCTTCACATCTGCCCAAAAGAAGATACCGCCGGCTCGCGACCGCTCTATAGAGTGTGTCACCTAAAGTAGTCATTCCGGGAAGATGGAGCAAAGGAACAAGGGGCCAGAAAAGAGGAAAGCAGGGCGCAATTTCTCTGAACGCTAGAAAACCGCCGATCCAGATGTTGCCGGACGCCAGCAACATCTCTTTTTCAGCTCTTTCATAGTCGAGGCTTTCAAGGCGTGAGCGATTGTTTTCATCGGTGAAAGCGACAAAATCGACGCGCCTGAGAATATCAAGGCGGTGCAGAATGCCTGTTGCTCTTATGCAAAGCAGACAGTGCCCGTCAAAAGTAAGGATGCGCGGCGGGCCGAATTTGACGGCCATGCGATGCCTTACAAAAGCGGCAGCTTTCGCCAGATCCTCCGGATAAACAAAGAGCACGAGCATGGAGATAAATACCCATTCGAAAACCGGCAAATTTATGAAGAGGTCGATGCCCAGATGAAGACAAAGTCCGGCAATGAGAACGGCATAGCGCGTTTCTCTAAACCAGACAAGCGTAAAGAGCGAAAATTCTATGGCCAGGGTCGACCAACTGAGAATGCGCAGGAAGTAAGCATTGTCCAGAAAAACAGGCAGCGGAAAACGAACAAATTCGTGCATTCTTGTCGCCCAGTAAACCGCCGAGCCATCCAGCCATTTTGTACCAGTGAACTTCCATAGAAAAGTATCAAAATAGGCAAGAACAAGCTGCAGCTGCAGCATTCTCAATGGCCAGGCAGGCGAAGGCGGTGCGGCCAATCCTGTTTGCCTCCAGTCTTGCCGCAGGCCTTTTATCAAATTGTCGAGCGAAAGAGCATCTCCGCTTCGCGCAAAACTGAGAAGAAAAAGCGACAACGACATCATCGCGTCGCCGCCATTTATGTTGAACGGGCACTGACGGTGCATGGACAGTAACATCAAGAAGGACACGGGCACCATATACGGAGTAAGAAAACCGATGGTGACAAAAAAGGCGACCAGGCAAAAGACAACAAAGTAACTGGAGAATGCGGAAAACGACTGCTGGGGCAGCAGCGCCATGATGTCCAGGGTGGGGTCGAACCTCCACCAGTTCTTCGCCAGTGATGAAACGGGCAACACTGCATTTGGTCCATAGTAGAGAGTAAAATCGTCCATCAGGTGCAGCAACACCGTATCCAGCATTAAAACACCAATAGCAATGCGAAAGAGAGCAAGCGGATATGGCGAGTATGGGGCGAAAAAGAACTTGTCGATTGATCGCAGCAAGTCCCGGCTGGTCATTTGAGATCCTCCGCTCTCACCCTGTAGATGAAAAACGTGACCCGAGTGCTTGGCTCTTTCAACTCCGACTGTTTCTCAAAATGCTGGATGTCGCCTACTGCAATCCAGTTATAGGCAAGAGAAACCTGCACAGGAGGATTGATCTCATCGTAATTGGCTCTGGCAATGAAACGTCCGACATCCGGCCAGAAAACAGAGAAATCCGGCCAGGGCATGGAGTCCTGAAATATCTTGCACAGCTTCTGCCTGCGATAACGCGTGAAACCATCCATTTTTTCCAGGCGAGGAAACTCGTATAGCTTCGTTGTTCCATCTGCAAACTCGACAACGGCCTGAGAGCAAAAGTTGATCTCGCGCAAATCAGGAGAAAAAAGCTTCCAATTCTGCGACAGGTTGACGGCATGCGTCAGTGGAGAAAAAAACGCCGATAATTTCGATTGCAGTGGGCTTCTCGGCAAAAGAGTGGTGGCGGCGATAGAAAAATAGGTTATGACGAAAAGATAGACACCGATTTTGTACGCGGCGGAAAGCTTTTTCGTCTCAGGCAGTTTGTCCATGCGACTTAAATCTAGCAGCCTTCCACCAACGTCCAGTTGCAAAGCGCACGTCGCCACAACTCAACATCCTTACATCTTCCATTTTTGGCCATGTACCGAATTCGGTTGATGGCCAAAAAATGCCGTAAGCGGGTTCAAAAACAGAATCACAGTGTTTTCATGGTGTTACTATTTGGCTAGATAGATCTAGTTTCAGATTCGCAGTCGGCAAGGAGTGCTCTTGATGTCAGGCAGAAACAAAGCGATGTTTACCTTCGGGGCGATTATCGTAGCTTCCGGCATCACTGCCAATGTCGCCCAAGCCACTGCCTCGGCTCCAGCCAAGCCGGCCAAAGGCAAAATCGTCAGCAGCGCCCTCGGCAACCTCCTGCAGAGAGGCTACGAGCAAATGCGCAAGGGTAACTACGAAGCGGCAATCCAGATTTTGGCCATGGCGGTCAAATCAGATCCCGACAGTGTGTCGGCTCGCCGTTACCTGGCCTTTGCCCTGATGCGTCACGGCTCGCTGCAGGAAGCAATGTACCAGTTGCTCATTATTCAGCGCATGGCTAAAGCTTCGCCTTTCGACAGCTACACCCTGGGAGAAGCCTATTCGAAGATGGGCAAACTCACGGAGGCGGAAACTTGCTTTAGAGATGCGCTCAAGGCCAATCCGAATTACGACCCGGCACGCGCCAGTCTGATCAAGACTCTCAGTTCGACGGGCAAATACGACGAAGCATTTACCGAATGCTTGACGGGCTACAAAGCTGCCAAGACAGAAATGCTGACGCGCTATTACCGAATTCTTTATCAAAACGTGCAGGAGCAAAAGTTGTCTCTGCACAGAATGCAGGAAGCTTCGTCTGCAGCACAAGCAACAACCGGCGCGGGAACTGCCGCACCTGCGACTCATTCACGCACAGTGGGCGAGCCGGCGCACTGATAGATGCACTACCTGCGGTGCTAAATTTTCATACTTTGATTGACGTGCGGGCGCTATCTTTGCTTTGGTTCTTAACTTTACCGAGATAATACGGAGAGGTTCGCTTGATCGTCTCGGAAAACGGAGTAGCGTGGAAAGACAGCTCTTCTTCCGCCTTCTTGGAGGAGAAGAAAATCTTGTGCTGGCTGAGCCAAGCGACTTGCCTTGAAAGAGCTGGAGTGAGACCGATTAGAGGAAAGGTCGATTCCACAAAAGTGCCCAGAGCAACAAGAAGCGGTCCGGGAATTTCGAGAAAAGGCGCTCTGGTGCCGAATATCTTGGAAAAAATCGTGGCGGCCTCGCGCATGGTCAGATTGGCGCTGACCAGCACATAGCGCTCGCCGGTGCGGCCCTGGCTGAGTGCGTTGACGTGAGCATCGACAACATCATTGATGTCCGAGAACGGCACTCCGCCTGGAGGTACGCCCAGAGCCCAGCCCTTGGCCATGGCTCCGAAGATCACATGATGGTGCGGGTGCGTATCGCCTTCACCAAATATGATACCGGGATTGAGCGTAATCACCGGCAATCCCTGGCGCACGAATGAATTGACCTCGAGTTCGGCTTCGTGCTTGGTGTCGCAATAAGAAAGTCCCAAACCGTGGAGGTTATACTCAAATTCTTCATCACCGATCTGCCCGGCTGGTGGAATACCCATCGCCGCCACCGAACTGGTGTGAATGACCCTTTTGACATTGTTGCGCAGGCAGGCATCCATAATATTGCGCGTGCCCAGCACATTGACGGCATATTGCCTGTTCAAATCGCGCTTTCTGTACGAAACAAGACCGGCCAGGTGATAGACGACATCACAGCCTGATACGGCTTCTTGCACGTGCTCAGGATTGGTGACATCGCCTCGCTTGTGTTCCAGAGTCAGACCCTGAAAAGCCTTGGGAATGCTGCTGCTGCGTCCCATTGTCCGCACTTGATGTCCGGTCGCCACAAGCCTGGGCACAAGGGTTGTACCGATGAAGCCGGAGGCTCCGGTGACCAGAATTTTCAAGGGACGCTGTGGTTCCATTGACCTCTACTTGGATGCGTAGACCTGAAGAGCAGAACTCAAGGGCACGGGCTTGGCGCCCAGAAGCACCTCAATGCGATTCTCCCTACAAATATTATCGCGCATAGAAAGCTTGACTTGATCGACTGAAAGCACAGGAACATCCTGAATTGCCTGACAGATTGACGCGGCGGCCATAGCGATTGGATACGGAAGAGTAACTATTGGCTTTTCGACGCCGCAAACCAACATCAATTGTCTTACGAAGTCGCGCATAGTCAGCACTTCCGGCCCGCCCAGTTCTTGAGGAGTAGCCGGTATATCGTTTTTGGCGGTTTTTCCAGAAGTCAACAAATCTATTGATGCTACTGCCGCCATGGCCATGTCGCCGATAAAAAGCGGTTGCAACTTATTGGCGCCGCCGTCAACCAGAGGCACAGCCTTTTTCTCTTTGATAACTTTGAGCAGGCGCTCCACCAGTTTGCTGTTTCTTCGCCCTACTTGCCTGCCTACCAATAGCGACGGTCGCAAAATCATGGTGGAGAGCCCGCTTTTACGCAGGCTTTCTTCCGCCAGCCATTTGGTGGCGTGGTAAGTCGAGGGCGCATCCTGCCTGGTACCAAGAGCGGTGACCATCACAGCGTTTTTCACGCCGCCGGCCCTGGCTTTTTCAATGAATGAGTCGGTCATAACTCGATGCAAATGATCGTGGCTCAAACCTTTTTTCGGAGCAATGCTGCCGATCAGATGAACGGCCGCACCAGAGCCATTAAAGGCAGCGGCAACCTCTGCGTCATCGGCAGTTAGCTCTCCGACAAAAACTTTCGCACCCAGGTCGTTTAAGACTTGAATATCTTCTGGCCTGGCGCCTTTGTGGACGAGGCAGCGAACATCAGCATGAGAAGCGACCAAAGCCGCGGCCAGATGACTACCAAGATAACCGGTGGCTCCGTCTAATACGATCGGACCTCTTCCTGCAAGGTCGAATTTCGATTTCAATTGATTGGGCTCAATAAGTAATTCACTCATGATTCGTCTTTCAATTCTCTTGATCTATTTTTTTCGGCGCGCTCAATTTTTTCCAGATATGCTTGATCAAAGTCACCTCGCCGACTTCGTTGCCTTGCGCTTTGTGTCCGAGATATTGAAGAAAATATCCAGCCACAATCAAAGCCGAACCCCACGTGATCGTACCGGTGATGAACAGATACATGCCATAGAATGCCGCCGGTACGCCGACAATATGCAAGCAAGCGTTGACCGGGTGTTTATGCCTGCCGATGTAATCGACAACGAACTCTTTGGCGTTCATCATCTAGCCACCGCCTCTTTCTTGCTGCCGATTTTGAAAGACTCCAGCGTGATTGCCATGCCTTCCTTGAACGGAATGCGGTTGACGTAATTCAGATCTCTTTCTGCTTTCTTTACGGAAAAACCTTGATTGACCCCGGCCAGACGAAATGCCGCTCGGGAAAAGCGAGAAAGAGAGCGTTGTTTTTCAACAGGCAAAAGCGGCGCAAAAGAAGAAATCATTTCGCAAGCGAAGCGGGCAACGCCATAAGGAATTTGCTTCGTCACTCTGGGCAGACCGAGCCCGTCGGCAATAGCATCGAACAATTGTTTCTTAGTGATGCGCTCGCCGTCGGTGAGGTTGAACACCTGCCCGTATGCTCTCGGATTCAAAAGAGAATTTTCAATGGCTCTGCTCAGATTGCCGACATAAATAACATTGGTTTCTTTGACGCCGCCGCCAATCAGCATGGCTTTTCCGGTGCCGATCGAATTGATCAAGCGTGGCATCCACGCTTTTTCTCTTGGACCGTATATGAAACCCGGTCTGAGTGCCGTCACTTTCATAGCTGATGTTTCCGGCTCGCTCATAACCAGTCTTTCGGCTTCCACTTTGGAATCTGCATATGACTCGCCACACGGCTTCAACTCTGCCGACTCATCAACATCGAATTGATCGCCCTGACCGGTGATAACAGACAAGCTGCTGATGAAGATAAACTGCTTGACGCCAGCTTTTCTGGCAGCTTCCATGGCAGTTCTCGTGCCTTCGACATTGGTGTGAAAAATAGAGTTTCTCGTGCCGTAGGGATCGACCGTTCCGGCTGCATGCACAACCACTTCCGCGCCTGCGAAAGCTTGAAGCAGTGCTTTCTCGTCATTCACATCGACTTTGTGCAGGCTCAGCGTGCCCGGCCCTGCAATGGAGGTCAAGCATTTTTCAGTGGTGGCGCTGCGCGACATGGCAGAGACTGTATAGCCGTTTTGCACCAGATGCTCCGCCAGATGACTGCCTACAAGTCCAGAGGCCCCTGTCACCGCCACCTTCGCTTTTCCAGTCATTGAATTTTTCCTTTCTTACTTACAAGAACGAGCTTCGGACCCTGATTATGACACTTGAATCTGCGCCAGTTGTCCAGTGAAAGCACTATGCGCGCTTAATAAAGGAATCTTCACCTGAGCTTCCGGGGCACCCTGCGAAACACGCTGTTGCCTGAGCTTCATGTATGTGCCAGCTGGGAGTGCACGCATGACAGGCAGTCCGAGACGTTTTGTCGCGCGCTTGTCTTGATATTCCGGATTTTGGTTTTTCAAGGAATCGTCAAATATACGGATGAACTGGTTCTTCACCGAGTCGGGGAGATCATTGCTCAGCTCAGCGAAAGCGACATAGAAGGGCGGGCTGCCCAGCTCGACTTCGACCGTGCAATGTTCCACTTCACTGAGGCCAAGCTGAGTCTTGGCCATCGTCAAAGCAACCAGAACCTGCTCTTCAGTCAGCTTTTCGCCCGTAATGGAACTGACACCCATGCCCTTGCGAACAAATCGAATGATGGGCGTGTTGGCTTCGTAATCAACCACTTCGATCAGATCGTTTATGTTGTAGCGATAGAGCCCGGCTGCGGTAGTGAAGTAGATATAGTAGCGGCCACCCTTTTTCAATTGGTGGGCAAGCAAGAATTTTGCATCTGCTGAGTCATGTTCGCTCTCTTCGACGAATTCATAAAAATGGCTGGTCAATGCAAGCACGCCGCCTGAGCCTTCGCTCGTTAATGGAATCGATCCGCGTCCTTCACTGGCCATATAGCCGAAATCGCGCACCGGCATATGACCATACATCTCAGGCAGCTTGTCGAGATAGAAAGCCATCGGCCCTCCTTTCCACGAGACCAAGATCTCGAGGTTCTGCCAGACTTTGCGCGGCAGAAGAGTGCCATCCTTTTCCAGCAGTTTATCCAGTTGGCGAGCCCGTTGTTTATCTGCAAGGCAATACTTGTCGAATGCTTCTTTGTAGGCTTGCGGCGGACGATAAGCGTGTTTTATCGTCCCGTCGAATAAGTCGGCGACGAGATCGGCGGCATGCTCCCTCATTTGATCGGCAAGCAAAAGCAGACTTGATGGATTGCAACAAATCACGGCCGTCACATCGAGACCGAGCGCCGACCTGAGCATCAAGTAATACTTGGCGTCCACATTTTTGATCTTGCACAACTCATATGGCGTGGCAAAATGCTTGCGAATCATATCCGGCTGCTTGCGATTGAGCATGCCTGAAACAGCGCCGTAAGGAATATCGGATTCGGTGCGTCCTTCCTCGTCATTACTCGTGATCAAAAGAAAACGCCCGTAAGCGGCGCGCGGATAGTCTTTGATCAAGTGATAATTGTGCACCTGGAAGGCATGCGTGTAGTCGCGAATGTGGCTGGCTGTAATCGGTATGAATTTCGGCAGTGCCGTAGTGCCGCTTGTGGTGGCAAACATGAACGGATTTTCCCGGGTCAACTGATTGGTGGCACCAGCGCGCACTCTGTCTATATACGGCTGCAGATCTTCATATTTGCAGGGCGGAACGTAACGCTGGTAGTCCTCAACCGTGCGAATCTTGTCGAAATTGAATGCTTTGCCGAAAGCACTCGCCTCATTGGCGCGAATGTAGCTCAGCAGTTTTTGCGCCTGCACTTCTTCCGTTTTTTTCACAGCATTGAAAAAACGGCGGATGTGCGTAGCACGCCTGTAGATCTGACCCAAATGAATTAAGCTGGGACGTTTATACATGGAGACCTCTTTCCTTCGCTTCTGCCGCTGCCGGTTGATGAATGGCGGAAGGAAGGCTTATGACTGAATAGCGCCCCAGATTTTTTTCGTTAATTGTCACGCCGATACCATACTCCTGGGGCATCTTTCCTTTTCCGCCCAATCCTGCGGTCATGTTTTCCTTGGTTAGATCTTCTTTGAGAAGGAAAAAATTAGCGGCGCCCTCGTAATTTTCAAAACGAGAATTTGCAGAGGCAAGGCAGCGAGCGGCAGCGGTAAGAATTCCGCTTTCGCCCACCTGGGCGCCCAAATGAACACTTATCCCGTTCTTTTGAGCGATGTCGACAATTTTCTGAGCAGCCAATAGCCCGCCCACCTTGGAGACTCTAATGTTGAACCCGCCGCAGGCCTTCATTTTCACAAGTTTTTCCGCTTCTTCTACTGTGCACAGAGATTCATCCACAACAATTTGAGACGGCACAGCCTTCGTCAATTCAGCCAGTTCGTCAAGCCGATCAAATGGAATCGGCTGTTCTATTGAAGCGACTGCAAATGATTTCACTTGATTGGAAAATTCAATTGTTCTATCGAAATCCCAAGCGCAATTCGCATCTACTCGAATGACGGCCGAAGGTCCCAGAAGTTCGCGTGCTTTTCGAACTGTGTAGATATCCAATTCCGAATCGTCGCCGACTTTTAGTTTTACCGTTTTGAATCCATAGAGCTTGTAAAAGACAAGCAGGAGAGAAAGCACATTACGCTTGCCAAAGGGAATGACGCCGCCATACTCGATTGTGCTCTCGGCACGGCGTCCGTTTCTTGCAGAAAGCCAACTGACAAGAGTTCGCTTTTCCATCTTGGCGGCAGCATCGAGCAGGGCCAGCTCTATAGCGCAAAATGCCGCTCCCACTCGGCGCCCATGAACATTCTTAGAAGAAGCCAGCTCATTCAGGAGTGCGGCTGCTGCATCGATTGTTTTTTCCGTGGACAGCGTCTGGTCAATGAGCGCGGGCGCGAAATGATTCTTTATCTCAGCGCTTGCAGTCTGCACTGTTTCACCAGTCACATAATCGCGCGGCACCGACTCACCCATACCAGATATGGTGGCACCGGTCTGGCTATCCTCCAGAGTCAAACGCACCATTACATTGCTGGAAGACGAGCGGGATGCAAGGTTGTGCTTGAAGGCAAACCGGAAGGGCAAGTTGACGTTGAAGACCTGTATGTCGCGGATTTTTATCATGCCGGAATGCCTCGCTTTTCGACGCGGGCAATAATCCAGTCTTTTAGGTCGCTGGCGTAGTCGAAGAAGTGCCGCTTGTCGAAATCCATGCTATGAAGGGCTCCGCTGTATTTCTTCAAAGTTTTGTCCTGGGCGGCGATCTTGCTGAACCAGCTATCAATTCCAGCTACATCGACAATCTCATCTCGGTCCGATTGCAAAACGAGCGTGGGAATTTTTATTGAAGAGGCGCTGCCCGCTGACTTCAGGCTCAGTATAAAACTGGCGAAATAGAACGCTTTGCTGGCATGCGAAAGCCTGAGCGGATCCTTTTCGATGTAATGAAGAAAAACAGGATTATCGGTGAACATCGAGCAGGTCAAAGGTATGGGCAGCTGGGCCTTGGTCTGACCGGAAATCAGAGCGGCGACAATGGAAAGTTTGCTCCAAAGCGATAGATCAGGCTTTGTTTTGATTGCAGGACAGATCAGTACGAGCCCGTCCAGCTTTGGAATAGGGCCAGCGGTTGTTTCTTTCTTTGTCTTTGCCGCAATAATTGCGGCCACTTTTGCCCCCCAGCAATTGCCAATCAGAATAAGCGGCTTGCTGGGATTCCTTTCGGCCACAATTTTCAGGAAAAACTCTACGTCCTCCACGAGCGTTTCAGCCCTGTCCACATGTCCGCGCTCGGAAAAATTCAAGCCTGCGCCGCGGCGGTCCGGCGCATAGACGGCAATTCCGGAGGCATTCAGAACCTGGGCAGTGTTGGCGAACCAGAGTGAATGTCCTTCGATGCCATGCAGGTAAACAGCGACGGCCCGCGTCTCTGGGGCGGGAAATAGGCGCAAGTGAATATCGGCGCCTTTCAGTTTAAAAACTTCAATGGAAGACTCAGCTGGCCTTTGCAGCTTTTCACCCGAAGCAAGACTTTGCAATGGCAGAGGTGAAGAAGAGACGTTGCCTTCTTCCAGTTGCTTCTTTTCACTCGAATCGACTAGATGCATCAACGCCTAGGCAATTTGCCTCGAAAACAGAATCCAAAATATATATTCTGGTCAAAATATATCTCTTTATATGTAAAAGACTGCGTAAAAATCCGCCAATGTGAGCCAGAGCTTGAGTTTAGCACTGCTTGAAATCCTTGCATCCCCCTTTCAACGCATGTTGCGAGACTTTTAGGGGATTTTTGACTGGCGCTTAACATTCATTAGTTAGATTACACAGTACTGTCTAGTTTGCGTAGTAAAGTATATGACTGGGGTTTTACAGCTTATTGGAATCTAATATGTCGCGTAAATCGGGGTGGATGCCAGCCCTCATCGAAAGAATCACAATTGGATGCAAGACAAGCCCGTTCTCCGGCGGCATCCAGGACGATACTGTCATTCCTCTGGGAAGCGAAATCTGCCTAAGCCTGTGGCCTTTCATCAGAGAACTGCCGCGCAACATAGCGCTTGTTAGAGATTCGCTGCCGGAGAATATGGATGCCGGCAAGAAATTGTTCAGCCAGTTGGCTGACGACGAGCTGACCTATCAGCAGATGTATGTGAAACAGTGCCATCTGGGTGGTATCACCGATGAGCAGCTAAAGACGGATATTTTGAACGAAGCCAGCCTGCAGCTCTGCCAGGTCATGCGCAGATGGTGCGAGAGCCCTAACTACAAAGACGGCGTGCTGGCTGTGGTCACAGCAGAGCTGGCTGCGACTGCCTATGCCAGACAGACCCTGGAGATATTTGAAAAGTACTTCGACGATCATGCCTATCAGTACGGCAGAGAGGAAGTAGAAGATGGTCTGGAGTGGCTCAGGCATCATTCTCGCCCGCACACTCGCCACGCTCTCTGGATGCGGCGCATGCTCGACGATATTGAAGTAGCGCCCGGCGACAAGCTGCCGCCGCCTGCCGAGACCGTTCTCAATGCTCTGTACAAGCTGTGGAAATGCCCAACAGAGATGAATGAAAAACTTCTCGAAAGCGTTAGATGATTTGATGATACGCTGATTCTTCCTTCTGTGACTTAGGTTTCAGATCTGAGAGGCAACTATGCATTTGAAAAAACTCTTTACTGCGGCCGTGTGCTTGTTGGCAGTCGTTCCTTCCTTTTCTGCCAAAATGTTAGCTGCAACAGACGCAAGCCACCATCATCAAGGACAGCTCATATCTTCTCTGGATAATGCAAAACCAGCGCAGGTGGCCACATTCACAGATGGACACAGCTTTGTTCAACACATGCTCAATGCAGCCGAATCTCTCGATGCCTATTCTTTTAACTACAAAATGAGTGCGCTCAAAGGCGACAAGACCTTAGTCGAACAAGGTGATTTCTATTTCAAAAAACCGCACCTGATGAGATTGGAAGTTACCGAAGGTAAAAGAAAAGGATCTGTTGCCGTGCTCCAATCTGACGGACGCGTGCACGGCAAAGCGCCCGGTCTGGGCATGTTCGCATCCATGATCACACTGGCGCCCGATTCTCGCTTTCTTAAGTCAGTCAACGGTTATCCCATGGTTGATTCCGATTTCAGCTCGCTGGCGCGCGCACTGAAAAAATTCCTTGATGACGGAGCAACAGCCAAGATAACGACCCACACTGTGTCCGAACGTCTTGGACACCAGCCGTCCCACTTGATTGAAGTATATACAGACAAGACACAGTCCCAATTGTTCAAACGCGTTTTCGTTGACGCGGTAAGCTACCTGCCTGTAGAGTGGTACGACTATGAAGATGGCAAGCTGTCTTCAGAGAGTTCCTGGCAGAATTTTAAAAACGATCCCGGATTGCCCGCCACTCTGTTCTCTTTAAAGGGAGATAAATAATTGAGTTTCAACTTGCCCACAGTGGTGACCGCAGCCTTAGTCGGTTTAGCAGCGGTTATCTCCGCTCCGGTTCTTGCTAAAGGCTTCATTCGCCGCGGCACGGGTGTCAAATACGAAAAGAATTTTCTGATTCAACGCGCACCGCAATTGGCATCTGTCGCAGCCATCTTCGCGCTGGTGCCGACATTTTTCATTTTTTCCGACATCATAAAAGCCGATTGGGCGCATCCGATCCTCACGTTGGGACAGGACGAGCCGCAAGGAGCAGCCATGATCGTTTCCTGGATCGGTATAGGTATTCTTATCAGCGGATTGATTTTCATGGTGGGTGGCTGGATTTCCCTTGGAGAGGCTTTCACGACAGACGCCGAAGTTTTGCAGGACCACAAAGTGAAGAGCGACGGACTGCTGAAATTCGTCATGCATCCGGCTTATTCCGGTATCATCCAGTCACTTCTGGGCGCTTCTCTGGCTTCCACTTCAATTCCTCTGGCCCTCTTTGTGGTCGGCGTGGTGGCACCGCTCTGGCTCAACAGAGCAAAATACGAAGAAAAAATTCTTCTTGAAAGTTTAGGACCGAGCTACAGAGAATATGCTGAAAACATGAAGTGGCGTAGATTGGTCCCCAAATTCATACCTATTGGTGTGTAGACGCTAAGATATAACACGCATCCGCGTTGTATTTAGTTATCAAGCTGTCGTCAAGTTTGTCAGCGAGTGAGAGCCTGTGGCAGGTTCGCGAAACCCATGACAAGTTGATGACTTTCTTTTAGTCTCAAATCCTATTCAAATCCACAACTTGTCATGATAAGCTCTTTCGATGTGCTAAAAGCGCCATCAATAGAGGATCTACGGCGCTCTTTTCAGCAATAGAATGCGATCGAAAAAATCGCAGAACGAATTAGAACGAACTAGATTAATGTCGAAACTAGATATATACAGCAGAGATATACGCGTGATAGAAATCGAATTGCCAGTGATGCCCAAGCAACGCATTCTGTTCAGAGCACAGATAATCAGCTTTGCGATTTTCCTGGGGCTGCTCTCTCCTCAATGCCAGGCCAAAGGCATCTTCGGCAGCGATGAAAAAGAAGCTGGA
>JAYRNY010001068.1:0-4616 GCA_041911975.1 bacterium
GGCGAAGATGCCCAGCAGCGCAATCAAATATTGAAGTTCCAGGCTGCAGTAGATCAAGGCACGGTCGCCGGAGCCACAGTTGAAATCAATGGTCGCATCAGTCCGGAATTCGTCCAGTGGCTAAACGGCAAGAACGTGGGAGATACTCGCCAGGCACCAGATGTTGAAGTTCTCTACAACATTACTTTGCCGAGCGGCGGTGACTACACCTTCATCCTCAAGCGTGCCGCAAACAATGACGGTCTGAAATTCACCAACGCAGATCGCGCGTTTTCTCCTGAAGATCATCAGGTCATCAACGGCATCTACAAGGCTATTCAAGATCGCAGCATCGGTGAAATCATCTCCGGCACCAATATAGAATCTCCGCCGCCGGAGCTTGCGCCATTCCTTGCTGATCCATATCAGATAAAAGATCTGAACATATTCAATCAATACGATCGACTGCGCCTGGAATCGACATGGTCCAAGTTGAAAGCGAAGGCGGACAGCGATCGCATTAACGTGGAAAATCCTCGCAATGCGCTCAGCGAATACAACACGCGGGAGTACATTGACGAGGCAACAAGGTGGTATCAAAATCACCTTCAGCAAAATCCTCAGACGGCAAAAGCCAAGTCTGCATATGTCATCAAAAACGAAGCGGGCATCAATAAGGTTGTAGACCTTGCTTACGAACGCGCCCAGGAAGTGAGGAGATACGAGAAAGCACGGCAGGGCTCTTCGGAAGAAGCTGTCCGCCAACAAGAACGCGAGGCCCTTGGATATACCGGCAGGAAGGAAGGTATCTCCCTGGACATGGAACACTTCATCATGGATGCCACGCAAGAGCACAACAAGGGCGGAAACCGGCGTGGTCGCAGTTATGACAATCCCGAACGCTTCCAGAGCATCGATCAAGTTATGGATTACATGAAGGGGCAAGATCGCAAACTTACAGAGATTCAGGTTTATGATCCAGTCACCGGCAAGACCGACATTCAATCCGGGGTTTCCGACAAACAAATCGGTCAGCGCACTGTAAAAGTGCAGGCGGAAAATATTGAACGAGCCAGGCAAAAGGTAGAGCAGCACGAACAGCGCTATCAAGAATTGAAGTCTAAAGAGACGCGCACCGCGGACGAAGACGTCGAGTTACGCTTCCTGACTTCACGTCACGGCGGACTCAAGGTTCATAAATCCGCGATAGAAAAAGCAGAAGCTCTCATCGAAGATCTGACGCGGCAGCGCAAGACCGGGAACGGTCGCAATGTCAACTCAATTCCGCAGGCGGAAAAGGCCGCTTACTTCGAGCAGCAAAAGGCCAGGTCGGCCGAATTCGATAGAAAGATCGAAGAGGCACGAAAAGAACTGGAAGAACGCTACAAGCAAATTCTTGGCGGCGATGCAGAGTGGAATAAGATCGCTCTGCACATGAATGTTCAGGATCAGAACATAATGAAGTTTGTGTACGTCGTCGACGGAGAAGGAAAGATTCCAATTACCGAAGAAGTTCTGCGTGGTGATGCCGCCGGTCGTGCCGCACACTCCGAGCTTGCACGGGGGCATAACGTTTACGGCGCAGGCGAGCTGGTGTTTGCAAAAGATCCAGTCACAAACGAGTGGGTACTTGTAGAAATCAATAATGCTTCAGGACACTATCGACCACCTGGTGAAACACTGGTCTACGTTCGAAACCTGATCGCCAGAAATGGTGTCGACACCAGTCGCGCAATTATCAACGATGCACTGCAACGCGGCACGCCGCTAGTCGATGCTCACTTCTTCGATGTAGGCACGCAACCACCAAGATGACTGGCATAGACTTAGCCATGGCAGCTCAGTCTTGATTAAATCCCGAAATTGACCGCCTTCGCCGCTTGACACAGCATCAGCCATAGCGAGAAGATTGGCAACTAATGAGATGTTATTATGCCGCTTTCGTTCGCGCATGAAATCGAAAACGGCGGAACCCCGTGAATTCGGCATGTTTGGCTGTCCATCAGGAGGACGAAGAAATGAGCGTCGCTACGGCAAAAGACAAGACATACTCCAGCATCCTTGTCAAGAACTCGTACGGGAAAAGCCTGGTTCGCCTGACAAAGATCAATCGCACCGGCAAAGTACCTACTTGGAAAGAGATCACAGTAGAAATCGAACTGGCCGGGCCGGATTTCGGGGGTTGCTATTACGAGGGCGACAACAGCAAAATCGTTGCCACCGATTCGATGAAAAACACTGTTTATGTCCTCGGCGCGAGGAACGACCTCAAGAGTATTGAAGAATACGGAATCGCCCTGTCCAAGCATTTCCTGGACGAATACAAACATGTCGACGATGTGAAAGTCAGAATCAGTGAGGACGTCTGGTCACAAATTCCCATCGAAGGAGGCTTGCATCCGACTTCGTTCGTTAAGACGCAGAGCGATAGTCGCTGTACGCACATTCACATGACGCGTAAAGAGACAAAAATCACATCCGGCATCGACAACTTGAATGTCGCAAAGATTACGAACTCAGAATTCGCCGGACATATTAAAGATGCGTACACCACATTGAAAGACACGCATGACAGAATCTTCGGCACCAAAGTGGAAGCAAGATGGGTCTGGAAGAACACATCTGCCGACTTCAATGCAGGCTATGAGAAAGCCAGAAAAATCATGCTCGAAACATTCGCCAATCATCACAGCCTCTCTGCTCAGCAGACATTGTTTGCGATGGGAGATGCAGTGCTTGCGAAAGTGAATGATATCGAAGAGATCTCGTTGACTCTGCCCAACCTGCACCGCATTCCTTTCAATCTCGAGCCGTTGGGCATGGAGAACAAGAACGAAGTCTTCGTCAACACGAGCGAACCGCACGGAACTATCAGAGGAACGATGGCGCGCAAGAAGTAAGTGCCGCAAGCACTCTGCTCATTTTCTTAACTACGGCAACCGGCTTGCCGTATGCTTCTTTCAACGCATTGATGTCCAGCTTAAATTTAAGCTGCTCCGGAGCTAAGAAACAAAAGCAGAAACTATTTCTTCTGTGCCTTGGCCCACGAGTCCTTCAGCGTGACGATGCGATTGAAAACCAGTGCGCCTGGCTTGGTGTCTTTTACATCCACGACAAAATAACCTTGACGCTCGAATTGAAAACGATCGCCGGGCTTAGCTTCGCCGAGGCTTCTCTCCAATTTGCAATCCTTCAGCACTTGCAATGCACTGGGATTGATCGCATTGAGAAACTCGCTGTCCTTTCCGGTAGGCGGTGCTTCCTGTGAAAGGAGACGGTCATACAGCCGCACTTCCGCATCTACAGCATGGCGCGCGCTCACCCAGTGAATCGTGCCTTTTACCTTGCGACCGACAGGATTGTTGCCGAGCGTGTCAGGATCATAGGTGCAACGCACTTCAGTGACATTGCCGCTGGCATCTTTGACGACATCGGTGCACTTGATGCAGTACGCATAGCGCAGGCGCACTTCTTGTCCGGGAGCAAGACGGAAATAGTCTTTCGGCGGCTCCAGCATGAAGTCGTCTTGCTCTATGTAAATCTCTTTGCAGAAAGGCACTTTCCTCGAGCCTTCTTTTGGAACATCATGAGGCCAGTAGGAAGCTTCCAGTTCCTCCACTTTGTCGTCGGGATATCCTTCAATTACGACTTTCAGCGGTTTCAACACAGCCATTACACGCGGTGCCTTTTGATTGAGATCATCGCGGATGCAAAATTCCAACTGCGCCATGTCTACCGTGCTGTTCGCTTTGGCGACGCCAACAGTCGCGCAGAAAGCACGAATCGCTTCCGGCGTTATGCCGCGGCGACGCATGCCGGCAATCGTCGGAAGACGCGGATCATCCCACCCATCGACGTGTTTGCCTTCGACAAGTTCGAGCAGGCGGCGCTTGCTCATCACCGTGTAATTCAAATTCAAGCGAGCGAATTCATATTGATGTGGTCGACTCGGGAATTTCGCATAATCAATCAAATTGTCGATTACCCAATCATACAATTCGCGATTGTTTTCAAACTCGAGCGTGCAAATGCTGTGCGTGATGCCTTCGAGTGCATCGGAGATAGGGTGCGCATAGTCATACATCGGATAAATGCACCACTTGTCACCAGTCATGTGGTGCGGGGTGTGGCGAATGCGGTAAAGCATCGGATCGCGCATCTTCATGTTGGCATTTGCCATGTCGATCTTGGCGCGCAAAACATGCTCGCCATCTTTGAATTCGCCTTTGCGCATCTTATGAAACAGATCGAGGTTTTCCTCAACGCTGCGATCGCGATAGGGGCTGTTGGTGCCGGGTGTTTTCACATCACCGCGATACTGTTTCGCCTCCGCATCGGACAAACTGCAAACATACGCTTTGCCGGTTTGAATCAGATGCTCAGCGTACTCATACATTTTTTCGAAGTAGTCGCTGGCATGAAAGAATCCGCTCCACTCAAATCCGAGCCAGCGAACATCGTCTTGGATGCCGTCCTCAAATAGCGTGTCTTCCTTGGCAGGGTCGGTATCATCAAAGCGCAAATTGCAGCCTGACCCAGTGCCCGGCAATTTCTCTGCATATTCATTACCCAATCCAAAATTCAAGCAAATGGATTTGGCGTGACCAATATGCAAAAAGCCGTTCGGCTCTGGAGGA
>JAYRNY010001069.1:0-16380 GCA_041911975.1 bacterium
ATCCTTGAGGTCTTGGGCAACGACACCTAAAACCAGAGCCAAACAACCGACGAGAAACCCCTTGTTCATTTTGGCCTTTCTTTTGGAGATAATCCGAGATATTCTGGAACGTACGTTTTGTGACAAACGTACGTAAACGTACGTTTTGGGTTGAAGACTCAATGAAGGGTTCATGGGAGAGTGAAAAAGGTACGGTGCTCGAACTATTGATCTTTATGTCATCAAATCTTGCTGCCAGCTGCTCCAAATGAGAGCAAACCAAGCTAGGGATCCTCTAAGACTGGGACTGCTTCTTCAAGTACCGCATACGTTCTTCTCCTGCTGCTCCATGTCCGCGCAAAGATGTACAGAAAATAAAATCGCTAAACACGCACATTTCGCTTGACCATCCATGCCAAGGTTCGAGCCTGGTCTCTCTTGTGCGGCATGCAACTCAGAGGTAGATTGCGAGGCGCGTAATGATTTCACCAAATGCGAACAAAAGACTTGCGACTATAGCTACTCTCGTCTATAGCATGTTGTCGCAGCAACAAGGGCAAAAGACTGGCAGAAATACGCAAGCCACCACCTGCTGACAGTTGCAAGAATTGGCGAAAAAAAAAAAAAATTGTGGCGAAAAAACCTTGCGGACGAGTAGAGGGGCTAATATCTGATGGCAGAAAAGGGCGAGACGGGCGCAGATGCAGACAGTGCCGATATCAAGGAGACGATACGCAAGGGGCGCTCTGTTATGGGTGTAAACATGCAGCGAGCGTTTCCTCGTCAATATCCCAAGAGCGACATTGTCAAGCGCAAGGAGGTGGAGCAGCAACTCAAGGAGGATTTGCTTGAGGTTGTTGGAGATACAAAAGAAATGAGAGATCTTTATGATGACCTGGTTAAGGAAACGGACAAAAATGACCAAAAAAACAAACACGACGAAAATGCCAGCAAGGACGAGATGGCGCAGATCCTGCACGAGACGCTTGTGGAGGAGGCAGATCTCAATGCCAAGCAGTCGACCATGCTGTTGCAGATGGGGTACATGGGGCTTGCTGTCTTTGATGGCAAAATGATGGCAATGACGCCTGAGGAACGGCAAGACATTGTCCTTTCCATATCCGACTGCTTCCTAAACGACGGTAGTTCGAAGACCACGGGCAAGAAAATGTTGACGTGGGGGAAGTTTTCTCATTCAGAAATGGCCAAACTTCTTGATGCATACTCCAAAGCCAAAGAGGAAGGGACTCTCCCGCCAACCTTTGCTGAGAAAGACGCGAAGAAGGAGGCTGAAAAGAAGGCAAATCAACAAAAAGCCAAAGGTAGCAAGCGCGGAGACCAGGAAGCTCCGGTTGCAACGGAAAGACAGGCTGACGCTGAGGTTGACAGGGCAGATGACTTGGTTGCAGAAGAGAACAACAAGGCTAACGAGGCAGAAGACTTGGTTCCAGAGGACAATGAGGCTAACGAGGCAGAGGACTTGGTTCCAGAGGACAATAAGGCTGACGTGTCAAAGAACTTTGTTCTAGAGGAGGACAATAAGGCTGACGGTAATGTTAAACCTTCTACAAAGGAGAATTCAAAAGAGGAGTCAAAGAATAGCGTTCCCAACAATGCGTTCGAGGCAGTGTTTCTCCAAAGCCTTATGATAATCCGATTGCTGATCTTTCCAGATGAGGCGCCAGGTGATGCAGCTGCCTCAATCACATTCGTCCCATCTGACCCTGGCTCAGATGCAGCCGCAGTGAGAAATCAGGACGAAGAAGAGTTGGACAGAAAGAAACAGCCCAAAGGGAAAGGGCAGAAGCGAGAACGAGCGCCAGCAAACTCTGAAGAGACGCAACCAAAGAGCAGAGGCGCCGCTGTGAAGAAACAAGCGCTCGATCAAAAGAATTCCGTTTGGTCGCCATTGTTGGAAAAGCAAACGCAGCTTCCTTCCAGTGGTATGGACGCTGAGGAGCGCACTGACCGCGCGTTTGCAAAGTTCTTGCAAGATTTCCGCACTAACTTCACCAACATTACAGTCGGATCCACGTTTAAGAGCACTGGAGAACATTTTGGCACCACGATTCGCAATCATCTACTCTCGGATATGCCACAGGCCTTGACGCGACTTCTACGATTGGAAAGCGGAGCAGCGCTTGTACGAGAAGGCACGCTTGGCGACGCCAAACGAAAACACCTCATGGGTATCCCCAAAGGTTTGGCTGGCGAGCAAATCAAAGGCAGACCGCGGTTGCTACCCAAAGATTGCGCGCCCTGCGGGGGCTTTGGTGTGAGCAAAAAGATGCTCAACGCGGCTCCTGGACAATCATATGTTGAAAGATGTCAACATGTCTACTCTGACTTTGTGAAAAAAGGGCTCGCCTATGTCAAAGGGGACCCACAACTCACAACAAGTTTTGATGCTTGTTGTGAGTCTCTTGAACGGTCAACATCAGACAACTGGGCCAGCGTCGCAGACCAATATTCAGACCTGCCAATTATGCTTCCCGCTATCGCTTTTACAAGCAAGCTCGGAAGCAATCAAAAAGACCCATACGCAGATGCTGTGGCCAACTGGAACTTTGTGGTCCTTCTTGGAGACATGGACGACGCATGCGGCACGCATATCAGCTCTGCAAGCGCAGAGTCGCGCCTTGTGCGCAAAGCGTTGGACCTCGTTCGAGGCGACAAAGTTGGCATAGTTTCTTTTGGATTCCCTCATCTAAATCCTCAAGACTGGCAGGAGCACGACTCTTGCATTTGCCCAACATGCAAACAACGATGGGAGCGGTTGCTGCGTTGGTTCATGATGCCTGTCAAGCTGCTTCTGGGGAAGATCAAAGATGCGAGCCCGTTTGCCTTCACCTTTGGAGACAATCTTCAACAACTGTGGTGTTCTGCAACGCAATGTTCGGCAACAGAGCTTCCTTCTTTGCATTCGCTCTGGAAGAGCGATGCTTCCGCTGATAAGAAGTGGGCCATTCTTCAAACGCTTGCATCTCTAGCTTTTGATGCGAATCAAAAGTATTCGGCCAAAGTCAACAAGAAAGGCCCAGCAAAAAAGGCCAAGCCCAGTGCTGCTGCAGCGAAAAAGAAGGGTCAAAAGGACCAAGAGGCTCGGGAGAAACTCGCTGTAGAGCTGTATGAGCAGGCGCGCCTTGACCAACTCGTAGACATTATCGACACGGCTGCGACGACAACGCGGACAACAGCTGTTGTCAATACTATCGCCCTGTCATGCAAGTCCGCACTGCAGCGCTTGGAACAGGAGGTGGCCAAGACTTTGGCCTGCCAGTTGGCAGAGATCCCGTATAACACATGCGGAGTCAAATACCTTGTTTTGCTCCATGTGAGTACGCGGACCACAGAGCTCCACGCTCAATTCCAAACAGTGCAAAAACAACAGAAACTAACAGAGTTGCTACCGACGCCGCCATCTGCTCCCGCTGTTGCCGATGTACCTGTAGAGCCGCGTAAGGATCCAATTGTTCTGGCAAATGCGAGAAAGTGCGCAAGTCAAGTGTATGACTTACTTGGACAAAAGGCGGACTTGTCCAATCGCACATATCAGACGTTGCGCTCGCGTGCACAAAACCTTGCATACAAGACGGCGTTGGACAATCCTGCTTGGGCCAGCGGCTTCTTGCAACTGAAGGGCGAGCAGCGGCTGAAGGAAGCGCTGGAGCTGAAAGAGAAGGCAAAAGGCGAGAAAGAACAACGTTTCCGTCTGTTGCAGCCTGCTGCGGTCACGAAAGCAAGGAAAACCAAGTCGCACAAGATGAAAAAGGATGCTAAGGATGACTCGGACATGACTGAGGAGGACAAAGATGACGAGGAAGATCGTTCGCTTCAAGAGGACAAGTTGCTGAAGGTTTTGCTCAAGATTTCGCCCACTGCAACATTTCCTGGCGCTTGCGGCAAAGTCCATGTCGGTCATTTTGGCATGGACCCTACAGCAATCATGCAATTTGTCCATGAAGCTCTTGACAAGACTGTCAACAAACTGGTTCAAAAAGCGTTCCAAAAACAACTGGAACAAAATCCGCCAAGCAGCCAGCAGGAGCTGCAGAATTGTATGGAAATGGCAAGCGGCCAGGCCAGACAACCCAATGGTAATTACAAAAAAGCATGGACGGATGAGCGACAGGTGCAAGGTCCACGGCTTCTTCTTTTCTTGCAGATTTGTTTGCAGCGAGTTATGCTGGGATTGCCAGACCCTAGAAACCCCAACGACAGACAGAAGACGCAGCAGCAACAGGCCCAGCCCAAGCTTCAACTTGACATCAAAACATCACAACTGAAGTTGAAGGAGGTGAAGTGGGCAAAAAAGGTGACGCTACCGCCGTTCTATGCTGCTTTGCTACTTTGTGGAGGTCTCCAACGCAGTCTTTTGGACAGGTTGGTCCAGTACGCTCGAGTCAAACTGCTTTTCAAGGGCAAAAAGCTGCAACAACAGTTGGATCAACATCGCTCCCTTCTCAGCATTTCAACAGACGGGGTCTCGGTCCACCTCACGTTTGGGCGGAAAGATGCCAACAGGGGAGGGCGCAAGGGGGCAGAAGCGAAGGATGATGCTGTTCAACAAAAACAGACCAAGAAGCGGGACCGCAAAAACAAGAACAAGAAGGAGCAGAAGAAGAGCAGGAAGAAGCACCGGCAGTGGAAGAAAAAACCTACGACTAGTTACAGCAATAGCTTTCTAACCCAATCCAGGTGCCGTCATCTTGAATGGATCGAGAAGAGAATCAAGTTCGTCTTTAGTCAACTTCGTTTCTTCGAGTGCAACTTGACGCACTGTCTTTCCAGTTTTGAAAGCCACTTTCGAAATCTTGGCTGCTGCGTCGTAGCCGATTGCCGGAACGAGCGCGGTGCATAGAGCTAAGCCCTGTTCTACAAGATGGGGTCCTTTGTCGGTGGCAGTCAAGCCATTAATGCACTGCCTGTTAAAATTGGAAGCAGCGCTCGCCAGAAGATTTATCGACTGCAGCAAGTTGTAAGCAGCTACAGGCATCATGACGTTCAACTCAAAGTTGCCTGAAGCCCCGGCAAGAGAAATGGTGGCATCGTTACCGACCACCTGCGCGCAAACCATGGTAAGAGATTCAGCAATAACCGGGTTTACTTTCCCGGGCATGATTGACGAACCGGGTTGAACTTCAGACAGCGCGATTTCGCTAAAACCTGCACGAGGACCTGAGCCCAACCAGCGAATATCGTTGGCGATCTTGAGCAAGCTGACAGCAATTGTTTTCAGTTGGCCGGAACAATCAACGACCTCATCGATGGTGCTTTGAGCCTGAAAGTGATTGTCTGATTCTTTGAGTTCGATGCCAATTTCCTTTGATATCTTTTTCAGAACTTTCGCAGGAAATTCCGGGCGGCTGTTTATCCCGGTACCAACTGCGGTGCCACCCAGTGCGACTTCGGAGAGTCGGGAAACTGAATACTCCAAACGTTCTATCGCCCGCTCGACCTGTCCTGCATAGCCGAGGAACTCCTGGCCGAGCCTGATTGGCGTAGCGTCCTGCAAGTGAGTTCTCCCGGTCTTGATCACCGGCATGAATTCTTCGCTCTTTGCTTTCAAACCCGAATGTAATTCTTCCAACGCCGGTTTCAGTTTATCTTTTATATCTATCAAAGCGGCGATGTGAATTGCTGTGGGAATACAATCGTTTGACGACATGCCGAAATTGACATGATCGTTGGGATGCACAAGATGGCGGTCACCAAGCTTGCCGCCCAGGATCTCCATGGAACGATTGGCGATCACTTCGTTGGCATTCATGTTAGTGGAAGTTCCGGAGCCGGTTTGAAACACGTCAACAACAAAGTGTTTGTCGAACTTTCCTTGCGCAACTTCAGCGGCCGCTTCGCTGATTGCTTTTGCATTTTTCTCTGCCAGATCTCCGAACTCCAAATTGACTTCGGCGGACTGCTGCTTAATCAAGCCTAGCGCGCGTATAAACGTGCGCGAAAAACGCAATTCGCTTATGGGAAAGTTGACGACGGCGCGTTGAGTGCTGGCGCCATAATAGGCGTCGGCTGGAACTTCCATCTCGCCCATGGAGTCTTTTTCTTTGCGAGTTTCACGCATCTTGCTTTCCCTCTCGGGCGCGCCATCACAGGTTGTCGATTATAGAGGGGCCCAGGACAAGATGTTTAAGAAATCGCTATTAAGTCTGAATTTTACTTTTCTGGTGAATAGAGTTTAGGTAGGGAAGGTAACAGGGGCACAGATTACAGGACAAAGAGATCATGCATTTCGCCAACACGCTGAAGACTGTTGTTTTCATGGGAATACTGACCGGCTTGATGGTTGCCGTCGGTGCAGTGTTCGGGGGGAAAACCGGCATGGTTATCGCCTTTGTATTCTCGCTTGTGATGAACCTGGGCAGCTATTGGTTCTCAGACAAGATTGCCCTGGCGGCGCACGGCGCGCAGCCGATTGCCAGAGAGCAGGCGCCGGTTCTCTACGATATTGTAGAGAGACTGGCAGCCAGAGCCGGTATTCCGGTGCCGCCCATTTATTTGATTCCAACTGACTCGCCCAATGCGTTTGCCACAGGACGCGACCCAGAGCACTCTGCAGTTGCAGTCACTGCCGGCATATTAAGGATGCTCTCGGAAAACGAACTGGAAGGTGTTCTGGCGCACGAACTGGGACACGTGAGAAACCGAGATGTGCTCCTGACCACTATGGCAGCAGTTCTTGCCGGTGTTGTGACGATGATCGCGCAAAACGGTATGTATTTCATAGGCTACAGAGATGAGGACGGACCCAATCCTCTTGTAATGATCTTCGCCGCCATTTTTGCTCCCATTGCCGCCTCACTTATCAATCTGGCGATATCAAGATCCAGAGAATACGAAGCGGACGCAACAGGCGCTGAGCTTTGCGGCAAACCGCTGGAACTGGCCGATGCACTGGCAAAAATCGAGCGAGGCGCGCAAGTAGTGCCGATGACGGACGGCAATCCAGCCTACTCGTCTCTGTACATCGCCAATCCATTTCCACAAAACTGGCTGTTCAAGCTAATGTCCACGCACCCGCCCACACAAGAGCGCATCTTCCGCTTGCAGCAGATGGCAAGGAAAATGCACTCGTCGTAAGAGTGTTCATTTTGGGCCGCTTTAAACAAGCCCCTCGCGCATCGCTTTTACGGCAGCCTGCGTGCGATCTGAGACAGCCATCTTTTCCATGATATGTCTCATGTGGGTTTTGACTGTCTCGACGCTGACAACAAGCTTGTCTGCTATTTCCTGATTGCTCAAGCCATCGACAACCAGTTTCAAGACGTCCAGCTCTCTTTGCGACAAGATTTGCTGCGCGCTCGATTGCGACTTCTGCGTCATGCTCACGGCCGTCTCAGGCACATTACCTCCTACGGCACAGGCCTTGAGAACTCGGCTGGCCACTCCAGGATCGAGCCATGCGGCGCCGTCGGCAACGCAACGAATTGCCATGGCAAGCTGATTGCCGGAAACTTCCTTAAGACAGTATCCATCCGCCCCCGCGGCAAGCGCGGCGAAAACGTCGCGATCGCTGTCGTGAGAAGTGAGCATTATTACTTTGCTTTCGGGAGCCAGCTCTTTGACCTTCTTGGTCGCTTCGATGCCGTCCATCGTGGGCAGCCCGATGTCCATCAACACTACATCAGGCTTGACGCTGACGACATTGTCCACGGCTAACCGCCCGTCATTGGCTTCGCCAACTACTTTAAAGCCGGAAATTTGCTCGAGAGTAAGCCTCAATCCGACTCTCGTTATTTCATGATCCTCGGCAATAAAAACGCTTACAGCCGGCGGTTGCATTGTGCGTGGACTCCTTTGCTACTAAAGCCTGAGCAACTTCTCCGTGTAAGTATAGTTACCCGGCGTAAAAAATTAAAAGGCATCAGAATGGAAGGGGTGAAATGAAACCAATCCGCACATCAGGCAAATGAATGCCCGCGAGCACTCAATAGCCCACCGGACGTGTCGCACTCAACCCTGTCCTGCGGGGAAGCCGTGGATAAACGATAACCTGAACGAAGCTAAATCCTATCTTATCAAAATCCTGACATCCACCTTTTTGACTGAAATACATGACGGACTTTAGACCGCACTTGTCGAACGACGTCCAGGCGCTGTTTTAGAAATATTCGTATAGCCAGATCACACTAAAGTGTGATCGTCACGAATAAGTGTGATTTTTCCCAAGGAGGCGTTATTTGAGTTGCGACTTTAATATCTTGCCCGTCGAGTTACGCGGCATCGTGTCGATAAACTCGACCAGGCGAGGCACTTTGTAATCAGCCAGCCGTTTCTGGCAGAAATCCTTCACTTCTTCGGCTGTCACGTTTGCGCCCTTTTCCAGGACAACAACTGCTTTTACTCTTTCGCCCATGAGCGGCTCTGGAACACCGATTACAGCGACATCGACAACGCCCTTTAGTTTGGCGATTACATTTTCCACTTCGCGCGGATAGATGTTTTGCCCGCCGCGAATGATCAGTTCTTTGGCGCGGCCAACTATCCAGAGATATCGATCGTCGTCAAGATAGCCGAGGTCGCCCGTGAAGAACCAGCCGTCCTTCAATACTTCCGCGGACTTCTCTTCTGCTCTGTAGTAGCCGCGCATTACGTTTGGACCTTTAATGGCCACTTCTCCGACATTGTCCTTGCCGGGGGGCAGGAGCTGGCCTTCTTTGTCGAAGATGCCCACTGTCACTGTCGGTATGGCAGGACCTACCGAACCTTGAACATTCTTGCCGTCGACTGGATTGAGAGTGGCTACGCAGGACACTTCTGTAAGTCCATAACCTTCGACAAGCGGCGCCGAGACAAAACGCGCCAGCGAATCGAAAAGAGTCTTGGGAAGCGGCGCGCCGCCTGAGAGACAGAGGCGCAATGAGGTGAGATCGAAACTCTCCTTTTCCAGATGCAGAATCATGTACTGGTACATGGTCGGCACTGCCGGCACGACCGTCACTTTCTCTTCTTCAATTGTCTTAAGCGCCGGCACTACATCGAACTTCTCGATAAGAGCGAGCGATCCGCCTTTGTGTATGGTCCCGAGCATGACCACGCACAAACCATAGATGTGACAGAGAGGCAGCGCGCCCAGAAGACGATCCTCTGCGCTGACAGGAAATGCGGCATGAGCAGCAGTCACAGCACCAAGCAAATTCTTGTGCGTCAGCATGGCGCCTTTAGGCTTGCCGGTCGTGCCGGAAGTGTATACCAGGACGGCCAGATCCTTATCCGGATCGACCTTGGTTATCTTGCCGAAGAAACTCGAACTGCTTGCCGACTCGCTGACATAAGCCATGCAGAGTTGCGTCATTTTGACGCGCTGCGAAGCTTTGTCGCTGAGTTGGACCGCGGTATAACCGCCTCTTTCACCATAGGTGAGAATGAAGACGTGCTCCAGATTAGGCAGATTCTCTACGGCGTCTGCAACTTCGCTTGCCGTAGATTCGTGGACAATGAGAACTTTTGCTTGCGAGTCCGACAAGATATGCGTGATCTCGTCTGCCTTCAAAAGCGGATTAATAGGCACTACGGTGCCGCCCAAACTGCTGACGGCAAAGAATGACGAAATGAAATCTGGGTGATTTGGAAAAATGATTCCGACTTTGTCTTGCGCGACGACACCGACTCTGAAAAGCGCAGAGACGATATCCAAACTGGTCGCATAGAGGCGTCCATAAGTGTAGCTTTGTCCCTGGTAGCGCACCGCTACCTTTTGCCTTACGACTTCAGCCTGAGCAGCAAGGATTTCCGCTACGTTTTGATATTCGCCCTGAGTAAGGGGCAATTTGGAAGAAGCCGAAGTTGCGTTCCACGAATTCATTTTGTACTTCTTGTGCAGAGGGAAATGACGATAAGTCCGAGATTCCTAAAACAAGTCAAATAGATATATTTCTCCGCGTAAAGTCTAGCCTATTTTGGCTTTTGGCTTGTTAAGGGCTCTTAACATACCGCCCAAAAGGCGCGAAAGTACGTGCTCAGAGAGATATCTCGAAGGGGGTTCTCCTGGCGTTCGGGCTGACATCCTTGAGAGCCGTGAAAAATTGCCGGCCGCTCGCCCCATAACCCATCGCCAGAGGCTGGCAGGTCATCTCACCTTTTTGATACTGGATTTGGAATAGATTGAACTGACCTTCTTCGTAGTCGAAGCTGATGCCGTCTTCCTCCAGATAGCTACCTTCAGCCTGCTCGCCGAAGACAACAAATGTGACCGGAGCCTCGCGAGTTTCTTCGGCGGTCATGCGCAAGTCCGCCAGAGGAATGATGCTGCCTTGCCTGACGAAGGCAGGGACTTCATCAAAGGCGAATGCTATTTCGTAAGTCCTTCCTCCGGCCAGAGGCTCAGCACTGGGACCGCCCTCGAAGCGATACCAATTGCCTTCCGGCAGGTAGACCGGGCGCGAGCGTTTTGCCCTATGCACTATGGGAGCGACGATTATGTCCTTTCCGTAGAAAAATTGGTCGTCTATATCCAGCGCGTGCTCGTCGTTTTCGGCATGAAAGGCCAGAGGACGCATGACCGGAGAGCCGTTAATCATATGCTCGAAGAAAAGCGCCTGCAAATAAGGCAAGAGGCGGTAGTGAAACTCGATGAACTTGCGCACTGCTTTCTCTACCCGTTCACCAAAATGCCAGGGTTCTTGCAAACGCCCGCTCAACGCACAATGATTTCTGAAAAACGGATAGAAGAGGCCGGCCGAATACCAGCGGGTGAGAAGCTCTCCTGTGGTATCAAATGCGAAACCACCAATATCGACTCCGGCAAACGGCACTCCGCAAAGTCCGACGCTGACAAGCATGGGAATGCTCATCTGCAAGTGCTCCCACCAGGAGTTATTGTCACCCAGCCAGATGGCCGCATACCGCTGCATGCCTGCATATCCGGAGCGAGTGAGAACGAAAGGACGCTCCTTCGGTCTGAGCGCTTTCAAACCCTGCCAAGTGGAGCGGCTCATTTGCATGCCATAAAGATTGCGCACTTCCAAGTGCCCGACTTGGCCTTCCGGAGTCTCCTGCAAGAATAATTGATCTTTCTCTCGCGGCAGCTCGTCTTTGATGCCTTCCAGGGGCTCGTTGGCATCGAAGATGGCCGGCTCGTTCATGTCGGTCCAGATGCCCTTCACGCCCAGCTCTGTGTAAAAACCATGCTGTGCTCCCCACCAGCGCCGAACATCTTGTTTTAGAAAATCCGGAAATGCAGAAACTCCCGGCCAGACTTTGCCGGTATACAACTTGCCGTCTGCTTTCTTGACGAAGCAATCTTGTTTTTTGCCATCTGTGAAGACAGAATATTTCGCGTCTTTCTTCACGCCCGGATCGACGATTGTAATCACCTTGAAGCCGTCTTGTCCCAGATCATGGACAAGCTGCTTCATGTCGGGAAAACGTTCGTCGCTCGTCGTAAATACACGATAGTCATCCATATAATCGATATCGAGAACGATGGTATCGCAAGGAATGGAGCGGCTGCGAAACTCATGCGCGATGCCTCTTACGGTCTTTTCGTCGGGATAACTCCAGCGTGATTGCTGGTGACCGAGCGCCCAGTGAGGAGGCAATTTCGACCGGCCGGTCAGAGTCGTGTAAGCGGCTACGAGATCCTTGAGCGGAGCCTGCCCGAACAAATAAAGCTGCCAGCCGCGGCGGCTCAAAAGTGAAACAAAAGCGCTTTCGCTTACATCAGAATCGAGGTCCCATTTCTGTACGGCCGGAGAATCTAGAAATGCGGCGTGCCACTGCCCTTGGTGCCAGAGAAATAGCAAAGGCAGCGACTTGTACATCGAGTCCATCGACGGAAGATGGCGCGGATTGTCGGTATTGCAGAGCGTGTGCACGGCGCCGCGTCTGTTCAATCCCGAAAGTCGCTCGCCCAACCCGTAGCATCTCTTGTCTTCCGGAAACTGTAACTTAAAAACGAAACGACTCTCATGGGTGCGCTGAAACTTCAGATCAAAAGGAAAAACATCTTTCAAATCATCATGCTTTGCATCCAGCCATTCCAGTCGTCCGGCTTCACCGGCGGAAAAGAAAGAGAAGCGATCTTCATCTTCTCCGGCATCGACACCATCAAAAGTATCAAAACCACCGGCACCGCCGTCCTCTTCAGCCTCAAAATCGAGCGCAAATGAATAAGGCACTCCTGTCTGCCCTTTGGGCCAGGCGCTGATTCTCACTACCGTCACACCGGCGATATCGCACTTGTGCAGTAAAGACTCATAAGGAAGATTGGCAGAATTGCTGAAGGCAAGTGCGGAGCTTCGCGGGCTCTTTCTTGCCTCCAACCAGTATTCTTCTTTTTCTACTTGAGTTTGCTGCTTCGCCACTCTTTAGCCTTTGATGAGAATCTTCTTGATGCCGTCGTCGATGCCCTTTTCACCAGAGAATCCGATCGTGAAGGAGACCACTTCGCCTTCATTATTGAGGAAGACCAGAGTGGGAATCGGGCTTACTTCATATTGATCGATGATGCGCTCATTGTTTGGATCGTCGACGTCGACACGCATGAATGACACGCGATCACCGTATGACTCTTTGAACTTATCGAGTGCCGTATTGGTCTGCTTGCAGGGTTGGCACCAGGAAGCGTAGAAATCAATGACAGTCGGCTTCGTCTCGCCGTCGGCGCCGCGGACCTTAGAGAGACCGAGCATAGAGGCAATCATGCGCGTGTCGGCGCCTATCTTCGGACTCAAAATATTCTTCGGCAATTGCATAAGCGCCTGATTGGCCGCCTGGGCATTCTTGTTTCCTTTGCCCAGCCTTATGGCGCGCCGATACTCATCTTTGGCCTTCACGAACTGCTTTATTTTGCAGTAGGACTGACCGAGCAGATAGTGCGCTTCGCAGCTGGTGGGATTTTCTCTCACGGCAATCTGAAAGTGCTGAATAGCATTTTTCACATCACCTTTGGTCATGCAGGCTTTAGCCTGAGCCATGCACCTTGCGTACGGATTGGCTTGGGGAGCCGGAACCGCCGACGCGCCCGTGTAAACGGCGCTGGACAGCATCACCGCCGCCGACATTGCCACTACCAGTTTCGAACTCTTGGAACTCAACATTACGCCATAACCTCACATGCAGGACATTCAGACTTAAGGGTCTTCTTTTAACGTCGACTCATTAATCAGCGAGTCAATTTGCTCCGAGCTTTTCTTTGGTCTCCGGCTTGGTCTCACTATCCGGTTTCACTTCGCCTTCCGGCTTTTTCGCCTCTTCAGGCTTCACAGTCGTGTCAGGCTTTGTTGTCCCATCAGTCTTAACTTCGCTTTCGCCCGCGGTTTCCGGTTTTAGCTCGTCTCCTTTCCTCGCAGCAAGATGTGCTGTCAACCACTTATTGACAATCTCCACATCCTGATCAGTAAACTGCGCTTCCTCAAAAATTAGGTGCTCCGCTTTGGGAATCAATTCAATTTGTCTGTCCTTGGTTGCCAGGCGGTTAAAAAGTTCGACCGTGCCTTCCGGTCTGACCAGCTTGTCATCACAGCCCTGGACAAAAAGTACAGGACGATCTTTGATCAAAACCGCAAATTTGTGGTTCTGGTTCATGAAATTTTGAAATTGAATCAGCTCGTTTGCCGAGACCTTCAAACGCGAAAGCGGATTGTTGCCCCAGGAATCACGCAGCTCCGGCTTGACGGTTGCCTGCTTGATAACTGACGTGCCGATATCAAAAGGCTGATTGGGATCGGTAATCAAATGAAAAGCGACATTCAATTTTGTCTGTCCCTGCTTAAAACGATCGCCGGCCGGCACTGAAGAGACCAAACCGTCTACCAATTCAGGAAATTGGGCGCAGGCTCTCAGTGCTATAGCACCGCCCATCGATTCGCCCAGTATGAAAACCGGCAACCCGGGATGAGCGCGGTGCACAACCTTGAGCGTACTGCGCACGTCTTCCATGCAACCGTCGAAATCGACTCTTTCCCTGCCTTGAGCAGCCATCCAGGAGCCGAATCCTCTGACGTCGATGGCGTAGACGGCATAGCCGAGCTTGGACATGCGCTTGCCGAAAGCGTCATAGGTGCCGTTGTGCAGGCCCAGTCCATGCACGCAAAGCAGAACGGCTTTTATAGGCTCCTCGGAATCGACCCAGGACAGGCAGGGTGCGTTGCCCCTCTTTATTGGCTTTCCCTTTTTGTTCTTAGCCGAATTGTCAGGTGATGGAGTTTTTGCGCTGTCTCCGGTCAGTGAAGATCTGGCTTCGCCTGCATCGCCCTGTTTTTTCTCACCGGCCGATTTAATATCGGAAGGACCATCATCAGCATGTGATGCGGTGGCTGACAGAGCCAGAGCAAAACCTAAGAGAGTCGTAAGAATAGTGCGGGTGAGGATAGGCGCCATTTACATAGCCTCGCAAGCCTATAGAAAGTTGATTGTCTCACGTTCTTTGAATGTTCGCCTCCACATATAAAGAAGTCTTCTTTCATTTGACGAGGCATGAGGGGGAGAAAGTAAGATTTAACAGGCGTAAAACAGCGGGAACGTGCCGGATAGCTGTTTTATATGCATTCAAGATGCGAGGGCTGAAACTGCTTAGTTCGACCGGTTATGACTCAGATTGCAGCACCAAAGAGGCAGGCGCGGAGCAAAGTCCGAATCGGCCTGTTTCAGACGCCGGCAATAATAGGTCGGCTGCCGAGATGAAGCTTGCCGAGAAGAATGCCAGGCGGAATTTTATCGCCACCAGTTTTTTCTCGCAGACCGCCGACAAGCTCTCGATGCTCAGCTTGTTTTCTTTGATAATTTTCTTCGGGCCACAAGGAGAACTGTTAGGTCTTTCCTCATGTCTCTGGCTCTTGCCGACAATTCTTTTTTCGTTCCCTTCAGGTTTACTGGCCGACAAGCTCGATCCATTTCGCCTGCTCAATCAGTCCCTGCTTTTTCGTGGCGCCGTCCTGCTGGCACTGACCATGATGCTTCCGCAAATGCTGGATGAAGTGCAGCGCTGCCTTATCGTCTGTCTGCTCATGGTCGTACTCAGTTCGGCATCCACATTGTTCGATGTCTGCCGTCTCAAGGTGACACCAAGGGTGGTGAGGCTCTCGTATGACGGCAAGGGAAAGGAAGCTTCGCTCGCACCACTGGTTCGGCTGAATTCTCTCTTCTGGGCCAGCCTGGCCGCTGCCATCATGACCTCGACATTCGTCTGGCTGGCCACCAATATGGATATGCCATGGGTTTTGCTGAGAGCATCGGTAGTGCTCTATGTTCTAGCTTACTTGACCGGCAGCCAGACTGAGTCGATCTGCTCGGCTGCATTCAGGCGCAAGCAGCGTCCAGCTGAACTGACCTTCATTGAATACTTGAAACGGCACAAAAGAGCGGCGAAAACGCTTTTTGTCAGTGCCGGAGTGGGGACGTTCTCACTGGCCTTTTTCATCTGCCTCACGCTTTTCGCCTGGCAAGGTCACCTGCTGAGCATGACCATGATGACGAAGCTCTTGCCGGCGCTGGCAATTGGTCTGCTTATGGGTGGGCTGGCAGCCAATCATTCGGTCAAGAACGGCGGATTGACAAAGCTCACCGAAGGACTGGCCATCGTCCTTGCGGTGGCGTCGATTGCGGCGCTTGTTACTGCGTCGGCAAACTCGATTATCGTCGCGCAATTGGGAGTGTTTGCGCTTGGCGCCGCGGCCAGCAAGTCTCAGTCTTTACTGGACACACTCTGCCAGAGCATTTTTCCTCGCCAGTATCGCGGCCGGGCTCTGGGACTGCGCAATTCGCTGCAACTCTTGCCGCTAATTTTCGCTGCCGTTTACTTAGAGCGCATACTGCCGGCTATTTCCATATTGCCGGCACTCAGAGTGCTTTCAATCACGGCACTTTTCTTTGCCATTCTTATGGCGGTTGTCTGGAACGACCTGGTCTTTCTCTTGTGCCGGCTGTTCGCCAGGACGGTGCTCAAGATCTTCTTTCATTTCCGAATAATCGATAAATCGCAGCAGCCCGATGATACTGCATCCGGTGCAAGCCCGGGGCGGCAGAGACGAACCATAATTCTGGCCGGCAATCACACAGGCTGGCTGGATCCATTGATTGTGGGCGCTATTTTCGAACGGCGCACGCGCTTTCTAGTTATGGACGAAGCAATGAAGTGGCCGGTGGTGGGGCATCTTGCTTCCATGCTCGGCGCGATTCCTTTGAAGCGTGGTCAAGGGCAGGATGCCATCAAAGCGGCCGAGGCGTGCCTTGCTAAAGGCGAAAGCGTTCTCATTTTCCCGGAAGGCAAATTAACGAAGGACGGCAGCATCGGCGAGTTTCATGTTGGCGTGGCCAGGCTGCAAAAAAATGCCCAGTGCCCAATCGTTCCCTTTGCTATATGCGGCGGTTTCGAGGCCTGGCCTAAAGGTAGAAAAACTCCGCGGCGCGCCGCCATTCGCATTGCCGTCGGCCGAGCGCTCGAGG
>JAYRNY010001070.1:0-3351 GCA_041911975.1 bacterium
CAATAACAACATCATTGCCTGAAATAACTGTTTCGGTGACCGCGGCTCGAATGGGATCTTTCGATATGGCAGTCGCTAACCTTCTGGGTAGCAATTTATTCAATGTCGCGATTCTTGCAATTACGGATCTCTGCTATCTGAAAGGACCTCTTCTGCAGGCTGTCGATCCCGTCAATTCATCAACGGCTATTTGTGCCATGATGGCGCTCGCCATCGTAGTAATCGGATTGACTTATAGATCTCAGAAGAAGTTTCTATTCCTTGCCGGTGATGCAATTGCCATTTGCATTGTCTACGTGATTGCAAACGTGATTCTATTCGTTGCCCATTAGAGAAAACAGACGGATTCTTTTAGAGATTTTAGAGGAGCACGTATTATGGAAATTGCGTCAAACCTCAACTTTTATGTTCTTTTCACCATGCTTCTTCTGGCATCCGGTGTGGCGATCGTCACTAAATGGATACGATTGCCATACTCAATTGCGCTTGTCATAGTCGGGCTTGTTGTTGGTGTTTCTCATGCTGTCCCCGCGGTGAGAATGACACCGGATTTGATCATGCTAATCTTCCTTCCGGCATTGCTTTTTGAAGCTGCTTGGCACCTCAGGTGGGACAGCATAAAGGTGTGCGCCAAGCCGGTATCCCTTCTGGCGACTATCGGTGTTCTTGTCTCGGCAATCGTAGTAGCGGGAGTTTTGCACTATCTGACCGGTATGGAATTCAGACATGCGCTTTTGTTTGGCGCCATGATTTCCGCTACAGATCCCATCTCTGTTCTTGCACTGTTCAAGAAGTTGCGGGTTAACCCAAGACTTCATACTCTCCTGGAAGGAGAAAGCCTTTTGAACGATGGCACTGCGGTTGCACTTTTCCGCGTACTTTTGGCGGCGATTGTAGCCGGTGGAGATGCTTCCTGGTTTAAGATCGAACTCGATTTCGTGATTATGACAGTCGGTGGAACACTTCTCGGTGCGGCAATAGGGAATTTCGCCTCCAGATTGACTTCCATGTTTGACGATCATCTGCTAGAGACGACACTGACCGTACTTGTCGCCTATGGATCTTTCCTCCTGGCGGAACAATTGCATGTCTCGTCAGTGATAGCCGTTCTCGTTGCCGGCTTCGTGATGGGCAATTTCGGCAGTCTTAAGAGCATGTCGGCAACCACCAGGCTGGCGGTCAGTTCATTCTGGGAGTATGCGGCATTCATTGCTGAATCATTCGTATTTCTTCTGATCGGCATGCAAATTCAGCTCCATCTCCTGGCGAAGTACGCGCCTTTCATTGGTGCCGGCATCGTGGCAATTTTCGTTGCTCGTATGTTTGTAATTTATGGACTTCTTATCTTCGTCAAAGATAGGAATCACCCTATTCCGCTTAGCTGGCAGCACCTGCTTTTCTGGGGTGGACTGCGAGGTTCGCTTTGTATGGCCATGGCATTAAGCCTGCCGGCTGATTTTCCAGCTCGGGAGATGCTGATAGTGACCACTTTCGGCGTCGCACTATTCACCCTTATGGTTTCAGGATTATCGATGGAGCCTCTCGTGCGCATTTTGAAAGAATCGAGAAAGACCACGCCGAGAGAGACGGAATTGCAGATTGAAATAGAACGGCTAGAAGCCTCAAGAGCGGAGCTTCTTAAATCAAAAAAAGCACGCAAACTAAGCAAAAGGGAGTATCAAGAAGAGCTCAAAGAAGTCGAAACCAAACGTCATGAGGCGGAGCGCCTGCTCGAGTTACTGGACGGCGGAACAGGCGATGACACCGAGCGTCTTAAGATTGAGACTGCTTTGATCCGAGCGCAAAGAGAATGCTTGATTCAAATGGGCAAAAGCGAATGTACAAAACCGGAAGTACTTCAAGAATTTAGAGAAATGCTTGATTGTCGCTATCTTGAGATTAGCTCCACGCGGTCGTCACCAGCCAATGCCGAAGACGGCGGCTGAATTGCAAACCTGTCGTTTCAAGCTAAAACATACAAAGATTATTCGAGGCACAAAGAAAATGAAAATAGAAACAATTCGTTCTCTTCGCAATATCTTGCTGAGAACCCTTGCCGTTACTTTCGTGTTGAATCTGCTCATGGCCGCAGCTACATTTGGACTGTGGGACACCTGGACCTCTATGAGCGGTCATTGGTTTCATACTGACCCCCAATCTGTTGGCCCACTTATGATCAATTTCTTTGCGGCAACTAAGTTCTTCGCGCTGTTTGTTCTTTTAGGTCCAGCGCTAGCCTTGCACTGGACTGTCAGAGCCGAAGAAAGAAGAGCGGCTAAAATAGCTTGAACAGCCAGGAGAAGAACACTAACAAGTGAGGGGCTGCTGAACCTGTTCCTTTAGTGCATAAACGATTTGGCTGTCTCTATAAAAAACGCACTAAAAGTGGATCAAATTGGCGTATAAACGGGATCTTCTTTGTCGATATTGGATTATATTGTCATTATAAGCGAGAGGTCTTATGCCAAATCAACTCAGAAAAGCCAGCTTTCGCATTACAGGGCGTGCGAGTTTCGCTTCGCTCACTCTTTCTACCGGCTCAGTGAAGTATTGCTGTAGAAGCTATTGAACATCAGAAAGTCTACGGTAGCGGGCGCCGTTCCTCATAGGTATGGCGCTAAATTTCTTCACGAGGTGAATGCCATGATTATCAAGCTGTTTCATCCAGCCTTCAACAACTGGTTGATTGTTGCCGAAGAACTCGACGATCCAAAGGTTTGGGATCGTTTTTTGCCCTGTCATACGGTCCAGTCGGAAAGATGGAAATTCGATACGACTGTTAAGGAACTGGCGGATTCGAAGCTGAAGTTGACGCTGTGTCGAAATTTCTTGAAACGCGGTACGAGTGCCTTTGAATACGATTGGAATGCAGAAGAGACCGATGTACTTGACCATGCTATTCGTGTGGCCGAAGAGCTGGGTCTGGATTTGAATTTTAGCCCACCGGTCTCTCCGAACAAGACCGCGGCGTGACGCAAGGCGGGTTTGTGCTGGGAAGGTTGAGTTTATTCGATCACAAAAACCATTGTCTGCTCATACTTGGACTGGTCGTACTGGCCTTTCTGTTCGGACTCTATGTCGGCTATAGCGGGCGCAAATTTTTTGCCTTCGGCAGCGAGACGCTGCGAACGAATGGAGTGCATGGACGTTACGGACACGTGGACGTTTTACTCTAAAGCCTGTGTCTCTAAGATTGCCTTACTTGTCTGACTTTCTTGCTTGAAGCAGGTAGCCGTGGCGTGGGACGGCGATTATGTATTTTGGCTTACCCGGTTCCGGCTCGATTTTCTTGCGCAATTGCATGATGTATACGCGCAGGTATGCTATTGGATCGCCCTGAATTTCATTGTC
>JAYRNY010001071.1:0-3924 GCA_041911975.1 bacterium
CGATGCACGGCATCGCCCCTTGTTTATTTGGAATCGCTGAACTAGTGAATTTGGACCTTCTTTGCTGCGACCTGCGCACGCGCTTGAGCTTGTGCTTGTGCTTGTGCCTGTTCCTGCGCCTGCGCCCGCGCTTGTGCTTCGGCTGCTAGCGCTTTTGCACGTTCTGCTTGTCTCTTCGCATATGAATCAATCATGGTTTGAAATTCCATGGCTTTTGCATAAAGTCTCTTTCCTGTAGCATCATTGCCTTGAGTTTGAGCATAAACCGCTGCCAGCTTCAGATCTTCAACCGCCTGTTCGTAATCACCTTGCTGCGCATTCAAGTGACCTTTAAGCTCAAGAAGACGATAATCCTTTGGTTGAAGTTGCAATGCGTATTCTAAATGCCCACGTGCCTTTGCCACATTTCCTTCCTGCCAGAATCTGTAACCTTGCTTGACCAATTCCTGCGTTTGATTGGCAGGATGTGGA
The DNA here is from genome assembly GCA_041911975.1 of bacterium. Taxonomy (GTDB): domain Bacteria; phylum Cyanobacteriota; class Vampirovibrionia; order Obscuribacterales; family Obscuribacteraceae; genus QKMZ01. Next base: position 472 of record JAYRNY010001071.1, read on the forward strand.
TCTTCCTTTGCTAATGCAACCGAAGACATAAGGGCGTATACCGCCGCCACGCATAGTGCAATTTTTCGGACCCTTTTTTGAATCAAGGCAACCTCCTAAAATTGAAAGTATATGAAGGGCGGAATGTACTCCGCACAATAAATCCAGCACAACAAAGCAATGGCAGTAGCCGATTGCAGTTTTATCCAGTAGGGCATCGGCATGAAGACACGCTCGTAGAGCTTCACAACCCAGGGACCGCAGATCATGATCAGCACCATTGTCATGAATATTCCGATATCGGTATAGTGCTGCGAGCCGAGCGCCCACTTGATTTGCGTCAGCAGATCGGGAAGTTTCGCCAGATTTTGAAAGATTGTTAGTTCTGATTGCAAATCAGGAGCCCTGAAGAAGATGCTGCTCACAACTATGAGCGTGAAGGTGATTACATGGGCGCTGATAGCGTACAGAGGGTGGTTAACGATTGCCTTGTCGTGAGCCTTGAACAGTCTTTTGCGCAGTCTGCGCCAGGCATGATAACCGGCGACATTAAGACCAAAGAAGGCACCCAGCGAAACGTAGGTCCACCCTGCACCATGCCAAATTCCTGCCACCATAAGAGTGACGAAGACATTTAACATCGTGCGAGGAAGAAACTTTCGAGACCCGCCCAGTGGAACATACAGGTAATCGTGCAACCATCGCGAAAGCGAAACTTGCCACCGTCTCCAGAAGTCTGCCATATTTTCTGAATTCAGCGGGTGGTCGAAATTGATAGGCAGTTGCAGATTGAACAGAAGAGATGTGCCGCGAGCGATATGTGTATATCCGAGAAAGTCGAAATAGAGCTGGCAAGCAAATCCCAGAACAGCCACGTATGTACCGAATGTATTGACCGCCGCGATGTTTGCATAGACTGGATCTGAGATTGCAGCGCAGCTGTCCGCGACAATCAGCTTGAAAAAATAGCCCAGCAATACCAACTCCAGTCCTTTTCCCAGGCGCTCGAGAGTCGGTCTTTGAATGCCGTCTTTGTATTGTGGCCAGAGTTCGTTGAAGCGAACTATAGGACCGGAAATCAAATGAGGGAAGTACATGATGTAGAAGTTGTAGGACATCCAGCTTGGCGCCGGTTTGCTTCCGCGATAGACATCGACCAGGTAACTGATGGCCTCAAAAGTGTAGTAAGAAATTCCCAGCGGCAAAAGGATGTTGAGATGTGTCGGCATAGCATTACTCATGCCGACAAACTTTAGTAAGGAAGCGTTAGACTCCAGGAAGAAGTTGAAATACTTGAAGTAACCCAGCACCAGTAAATTAACTGCAATAGCTGTCCAGAGCGTAAGTTTGCGAAACGATTGGGAAGCATTTCTATGAATTATTTTGCTCGCCAAATAATCTACAGATGTGGTCAGCAGAATGACTGCGACAAATGGAATGCTCCAGGTAGCATAAAAAATATAGCTGGCGACAAGCAGAAGCGGCCAGCGAAAGCGTCCAGGGACCACCATGAATAGCAGCCATGTGAGCATCATGAAAATGACAAATTGACTGGATACGAAATTCATCGCGCACATTCCATAAGCGGCTTGAGGAAAGTGTCGCTCTTTTCCAGGAGCATATTCGCAATTCTCTTGGATATTTCAACTGCTCCACTGGCATTGAGATGATCGGAATCGGAGAAGTCTTGTTTGATCCTGTAATCATGAACATCAATCAACTGAGCATCATCCAGCCTTGCTGCAGTATGCATTCTTTCTTTCAATTCTTCGTCGTCTGTGTTCATCTCCTTATTGCACAAGTTCTGGAATTGCGGATGCAGCGGCAGCCAGAGCATAGCCGTCTTGATATGGTGCCTTTTTGCAAACTCAAATACTTTTTGCAGAACCAAATATCTCGCTCTCTTTCCTTTCAGCTCTGCTTTAGGATTGAAAACATCGGTTTGACTGATGCGCCGATTGATAGTTGTTTGCAAATATTTCTCGTTCAGCATTGCATAGGCAGGCGCCCATCCGCACGGAGATATTTCTGAAAAAATAGCCACAGAAGGGCTTCGTTTCCAAACAGACTCGCCTGGAGAAAAGATGTCTGACGGCAAAGCCGTAAGCCGTTCTTTTAGAGTGTTTCTGTAGCGAACCAGGTAAGAATTTTGTTTCAACCATACGTCAAACTTTTGTAGAAAAGGCCAATCGGAATGGAGATTTCTCTCGTAAACTGACTTGGAAAAATGCTCACCATATTGATTGGTTATGGACTCTGCTGCTGTAAATCCTCCCTGATTGCACTCGTAAATCAACATTGCTGGACCGGACGCTTGTTTTAATGCGTGCTCCAGAATGAGTATTTGTTCTTTGGGATAACTTCCACTGCAGGCAATGTTTTTCACAGCAATGTTAAAACCAGACTGGCACAATCTGTCAGCAATTAGATCTGCGTATATGCCGCGACTGGAATGCGATGTGCCAAGAAAGTAAATACAAGGCTTGCCAGCTGGAATTGGTTTACCGGCGACGCGCATTTTTGCGTCAAATTCCTGCGATCCGAACTGAGCCGGCTTCAGTCCGCAGATCACCGAGCGCGCAATAGCCTCAGCTACCAGCAATGCCGAAAGTATCGCAATCACTCCAACAGCAGCTTTCCAAAGGCAATCTAAGGCAAACGGCAAACGTAAATGCTTTTCCGATTCGTCACGATTGCCGCGAACCTTCAACTGCTCTTGCAATTCTTGCGAAAGTGTTTGTTGCTCGGTACCTTCGCTGATCGTGCCAGATTTCTTCCTCACGATTTCTCCACTCTGAATTCGACCTGAATCAGCGCATGAATACTAGCACTTCGGAGCCATTGGCTTATGACATCCTGTTAAAATTCAGGGCATAAAAAAAACTCGTATCGTAACGAGAGTTGGAAAATCCGCCATAGTCAAGTAGCAGTCTGCTGCGATGTCTCTCAGGGCGCTATCGGCAAAGGGTTTGGCACCGATGCAGGTGCCTGCGACTGTGAGGGAAGTGAAATTTCCTGACGTTTGAAATCAGGATGAAAGATTCTGGTTATCCAGGCTGGCTGTGCAGTGGTCATGCCGAATGAAATTATGATGTGCACAAGCGCACCGGCAGTAAAGAATCGCAGCCAATCGACATTGTTCAAGTGATATGGCAAAGGGCTGTAAGGCGATACGAGAGCGAAGAAGATGGTAAGCGCAAGGTTGGAGGCAAGGTAGACTACTAATGCCTTCATCTTCCTTCTCTCAATCATGCTCCAACTGGGGTAAAAAACCCAGAAGAGGACATGATAAAAGATAAAGTTGCCGATCAGAATCGGATGCATGATCCCAGTTATGACAAAAGCCAGCCCCAGCGCCTCAAATGCGCACGAATGCAGCAGTTGCTCTTTCGTTAGACTTTTTCTAAGCCTCAAGAGGTACGATGCGAAAACACACGTACTGATGACATATCCGCTCCAATAGAAGATTTCAGC
>JAYRNY010001072.1:0-1859 GCA_041911975.1 bacterium
ATCATGACTGCGCAATCTACATAATGCCGCAATCGATTCATTTCTCAGATGATGCAGCATTGAATGAGGCCAAAGAAGTTTTCAACGCTCATCCAAATTTAACTATTTTTGCGCGCGATCAAGTCAGTTTTGAAATCTCTCAAAAACACTTTTCCAACGCTCGCACGATTCTGGCTCCTGATATGGTTTTTACACTGGCGCCTGTAATTCAACCGTTTTTCCGAGATAAAACAACCAAGAGGATAAAGTTCATCTTGCGCGCCGATAAAGAAAGTAAAGGCTACACTACTGCGCCTGCCGGCAGCAACGTATCTCTGGTCGTTGAAGATTGGGAGACCTACAAATGGCTGTACGATGGACGCGGCAAGACAAAGGAATTGCCTGAGACCTACAAACAACTGCCCGGCTCCGTATTTGTTGCGCGAGAAATCTGGCAGCGCGGTATTTCAAAACCTCATCGCTTGCCGGATCGCATCAAGTGGAGGTATTTGAAGCGATTTGCTCCCATCCTCGCGGCAATGCCCAATCGCAAGCAGATGGTCTTCTCTTGGATGATTGCTTTTGACGCGGTCAAACAAGTTTCCGACTGTTCGCTGTTATTGACCGATCGATTACATGCTCATCTAGTAGCCTGTATTCTGGGGGTACGCAATGGCTTGATCTCCAACTCCTATCATAAGAACAAGCAATTCTTCTTCACTTGGAAAATGCAAAACAGAAACAGTCGCTTCCTCACAGGCGACGGAGAAATAGTCGCATTCCTCACACAAAACGCTCGCAGCTAACGCGCAACACTGCGGCGCCTGTCTCCGATCGTGGTCATTTTTCCATCTGATTCGGGACCTGTTTTCGGCGAAGGCTGGTGATCCTTATCCACCTGCGCGTCTAAAGTGCTGAATGGTGACCGCCGAAAAAGAAAAAAACAAAAACGCAAAAGTGGGTTTTTGAAAACCTCCTCGGAAAAGGCAATCCGTTTCATCGCTTCTCTGTGAATGGTATGCACGCGCCTGGAATCAGCGTCGACTGCCAGCCACTCCTGATAAAGCTTGTCGTATTGTCCTTCCAGTTGGCGATACTGGCGCTCTTTATACGCCATTATCTCCGGATAGTACTTATCGTAGAGTTCCTTATGATGTTCCATCAAAGCAGGAATGGACTGCCACCATTGATCGCGATTCTCGCAGGACATGCTGATTTCGTGCTTGCGATATCTGAAAAGCGGTTTTTCCAATCTCTCGAACTGCATGCCGCCTGATAACGCCGCCACCCAGAATTCGTGGTCGCTGTTCAGCGGCAAGAGCTGATTGTAACCACCGGCAACCTCAAAGACCTTTCGCTCCATCAGAAAGGTTACGGGCCCGGGTTCGCCAGCAAGCAGGGAAACAAGAGATATCTCGTCCTTCCACAGATAGTTGCGAGAACCAAACAGTTGCATATGGGTATAAACGCCGTTTTTTCCCGAAGCTTTCAGGCAAGCCATGCAATCTTCCAGAAAGGTCGGCTCGATCAAATCGTCAGAATCCAACATGACCAGATATTCACCTGATGCATGTTTCACGCCCGTATTCCTTGCTTCCGGCAAACCCTTGTTTGATTCGTGCGTAACAACCTTCAAGGGGACTTCGAGTTTGCCGAACTGCATCTCATGGACGTGTTTTTCAGGCGAGCCGTCATCCACGATGATCACTTCGAAATTGTCGTAAGTTTGCGCCTCAAGACTGGCTACAGCTTCCCGCAAATAGTCGGCGTAGCTGTAGTAGGTGATGACAATCGAGATCAGCGGCGATTTCTGCATATTTGTCGATGTGTGTTTTGTACAAGTCTACCTTCTGCCTGAATTGCAACATGACAACCATTTC
>JAYRNY010001073.1:0-1627 GCA_041911975.1 bacterium
CTGGAGCCGCATCGGCAGCGACAGCGCCGAACGCCTGCGGGCACTGCCTTCTCAATTGCAAGTCCTGGGAAATTGGGACCCTTTGAATCACGGCGCCTCGCCGCCCGATCTTTTACCGCTCAGGCAGTGGCGAAAGGTGATCATCAATCAATTTATCGAAGAATCGAGCGGCATGCCGCACCACGAAATCGACATGCTCGGTTACACACCTCTGCGTGAGGCCATCGCGGTTTTCCTCAGAAGAACACAGGGTATTGTCTGCGATGCGGAGCAAATAGTAATTTTTTCGAGCAATCAAAGTGCGCTCAGTCACTTGTTTTCGCTGCTTGTAACGCCGGGCGATCTGGCCGTCTGCGAAGAGCCCTGCTATGCCGGAGTGCGTGAGCAGTTTCGCCTCAAAGGCGCAAAGGTAGAGACCGTTCCCGTGGACGAAGACGGCATCATTCCCGAGTGTCTGCCGCAAGGCAAGTCTCCGCGATTTCTTTATTTGACCCCTGCTCATCAGGATCCTACTGGTGCGACTTTGTCGGCAAAGCGCCGCGAACAAGTGCTTAAATGGGCTTATGAAAATAATTCCTGCATCATTGAAGATGCCTGGGACACTGACTTTCACTATGCAGGCGCTCCGGCACCGCCCTTGTTTTCACTGGACAAGAGGGGCTGCGTTATCTATCTCTACACGTTTTGGAAAACCTTGTTTCCGCTGGTGTCCACCGCTTTTCTTCTATTGCCTAAAGATCTGATACCACTCTTTCGGGCAGCCAAGTATATGTTCGATGTTCCCATCCCTCTTATCGAACATATGGCGCTGGCTGAGCTGCTTTCGGAAGGAGAACTGGAAAGGCACATTCGCAAGGTCTGGAAAGTGCTGCGCAAGAGAAGGCAGTCTTTCATTCATGAAATGACCGTTCGTTTGGGCGCTTCTGTGATATTTCTTGCCGAGGGAGCAGGACTGCATTTGGTGGCGCGTTTTTCCGAGCGTTGGTCCGAGAATCAAATCGATTCATCGGCAAAGGAGGCAGGCATACCGCTTACACCCACCACTGAATGTTATGCCGGCGACGCTGCTGTCAATGAGTACATGATCTACTTTGCCGGAATACCGGAAGGAGAAACTGTCGGAAGAGTAGAAAAGTTCAGCCGCAGCCTGTCTGTTGCTGCAGGTTAGAGCGGTTGTGCCATTACTTCTCGTCGAGAAAATCGGCAAAGTCTTTCGACTCGACAGCTTTGTTCAATACTTCCGACTGCCCGTTCACTTTCTGAAAACCCTTTGGTGGCGCGAATTCGCTGCCGTCTACTTGCTTGGTTTCAAATCCATACAAGGTCAGTTCGTTCGATGTATCGCCGTCATAACGACTGAATTGCATGGCTACGGGAATGCCCGGGCCGGACGGGATGGCCAGCATATTGGCCAGCATCTGATACGCCTGGTGCGGAAATTTGTGGAGAGTATAAAGCCAGATATGCCCGTCTTTGGGCATCAATTTTTTCCAGGTGCGATCCGTGCCGCGGCTTGCTTCACGGCTTTCCATCTCGAAGACTTGGCAGGGCAAACCTTTGTATGTCGTTTTTTTTGATGTCGTGATACGCAGGCTGGTCGGTGAGCTTGGCCTGAACATAGCGGAAA
>JAYRNY010001074.1:0-20310 GCA_041911975.1 bacterium
AGCGATATTCATGAGCGGGCTTTTGAACTTCCTGGGCGAGCTTATCGTCGGCACAGACGTGGCGCAAGTGATCACCAAAATCATCCAGCAGGACGCCGATACACTCTCAATTGTAGTGGCTGTACTTGTTGCCGCAGTGCTCTGGAACTTGATCACCTGGTGGTTCGGTATACCGGTAAGCTCATCGCATTGCTTGATTGGCAGTTTGTTCGGAGCCGGTGTCACCGCCGCTGGTGTAAAAGGCGTAGACACTCACGAACTGTATAAGGTTTTAATGGCGCTCTTGATCTCGCCTCTGACCGGTTTTGTTGCCGGCATGGTTTTTACATGGTTCGCTTTACAACTATCAAAAGACAAAGAAGATCCAGGCAGCAGCGCACAACATCACCCCAAATTGATGCGCTGGCTGCATATACTTTCAAGCGCCTCTGTAAGTTTCAGCCATGGAAGTAATGACGGGCAGAAGACTATGGGCATCATCACGCTCATTTTGGCCACCCATTTTTCCAAATTCGGCTACACGCTGAGTGACGTCCCCTTCTGGGTAAAAGCCGCCGCAGCCTCGGCGATAGCTCTCGGCACTGTAATCGGAGGTTGGCGCGTTATTCGTACCGTAGGAACCAAAATCAGCCGCGAACGCCTCAGCCACGCGCAGGGCTTCGGCGCCTCGATGAGCACTGCAACCATCATTATGCTTGCCTCTCATTTTGGCGCGCCGATCAGTACGACCCACACCTTGAGTTCTGCCGTCGCGGGCGGTACGATCCCTATGCACGGAGCCGAAAAACTCAACCCCAAAACCCTCAAATTGATTGTTCTGGCATGGGTTTTGACCCTGCCTGTAGCCGCAGCCCTTTCGTCCATAAGCTACCTGGTAATCAGAGCGCTCTGGAAGGCTTAGTGAAATGGCAGATGGAGTACGAAACTTGCGATTTGTAGTCGCCTTCAGCAGTCCCAAGAGAAGTGCTCGCACCGTCGAGGCGGCCGCGCGCCACGCCAAGGCGCTTGGCGCCGAAGTCGTTCTCGTGCGCATGATTCCCGACCCCGAAAAAGTGGGCGTCGTCGCGCAGCTGATTTCGTCAGACCGCCCCGTAGACAAAGCAAAATCACAAATTGATGGTGTCGTCGCCAAACTGCAGGAGCAGGGCATCAACGCGTCGGGCGAAGTTCGCATTGGTGAGGTTGCGCCGGGCATCGTAAAAGCTGCTGTCGAGCTAAAAGCAGATCTGCTATTCGTCGGAACAACAACCATCGGGGCACAATCACCGACCTTTTTCTTGATGAAAAAGGATCCGATCGTCCACTACTTGGTTGACCATTCACCCATTTCGTTGGCTTTAATCCGCCACGACGTCATACCTGATTCCGAGTTGGAAAGCGAATAATCGCCTGATTCTTCGCTGACGCCTGGCTCGTTTGATTCGGGCTCGTTTTTGTCTTGCTTGCCTGAGACTCGCTTGCCGGAATTCCGTTTGCCCGAGCCTCCGCTACTGGACTCTCGCGAGCTGGATTCTAAATACGAGCCGAAGACACTGCTCAACGAAGTCATTCCGTCCAGAGAGCGCACGATGCGCATACCGGGCAGGCACTCTAGAATACGCCGCCCGTAATGCTTTCCCGTTATCCGGCTGTCGAGGATAGCGACGATGCCGACATCTTTCTTGGTACGAATCAACCGGCCAACGCCTTGTTTCAGCCGCATCGTTGCATGTGGCAGAGCCAGATCGTTAAACCAGCTCCACTCGCCATCTTGCTTCATAGCATCGCATTTGGCTTCGTAGACAGGGTCGTCCGGCGACTGAAACGGTATTCTGTCGATGATTACACAGCTCAGTTGTTCACCCTCGACAGACACACCTTCCCAGAAGGTCGACGTGCCGAAAAGCACCGCCTTTGGTGTCTCACGAAACCATTCGACAAGTTTTTTGCGTGGCATTTCACCCTGGCGCTTGGCGGGAAAAGGCAACCCGGGAGCCAGGTATTCAAAACTCTGATTGAGAGCGGAACGGCTCGTGAAGAGTACGAATGCACGCCCATCCGACAACTCGAGTATCTTTTCAATCTCGTCGCAGGCCTTCATCAAGAATTCCTTTGTATTCGGCTCCGGCAAGTTGCGAGGCAAATACAACATTGCTTGCTTTTCGAAATCGAATGGACTGGATATCTTCGACTGAATTACATGCTCCGTAATTCCGCATGAACGCTTGAAATACGCAAAGGCATCTTCACCGCCTGTCGCCAGTGTCGCTGACATCCAAACCGACGAGGACAATCCTGTTTTGTCGAGCAGAAAGTCATGAATGTATCCGGATACATCTAATGGCGCTGCGATTACTTCCACTCTGGAAAATGCATTGTCGCCTTTCTCCACCCACAAAACCCAGTTCGGATCAGGCTTTGCCATCAGCTCCAGGCAGTTTATGTAACCGCCCAGAGTGGAGATGATCGCCTTTGCTTTCAGGCGGGCGCGCTCACGTTCGGTGCCGACATCGAGAATGCCTTCGAAGGTTTCTTCCTCTAACCATTTCTTGAGTTGTCTGAGCGTAAGAGCAAACTCGTGCGCGCCGTCGACCGGCTCGCGAATCTTTGTTTTGATTCCTGGAAAGGCGAATGAAAGGCGATGGAAAAATTCAGTGGATTCAAGCTCCAGATCCCGGATCAATCCAAGCGGCGCCTGGACTTTTTTGAGCGCCTTCGAAGCGGCCATTCTCACGCCGCGATTACTGATGCCGTTGCTGAAAACATCGGTGGCGACATCCGGCAAGTGGTGAGCTTCGTCGACGATGAGCATGTCGTATTGCGGCAAGATATTTCCATAGGACGCAGCATCGGCAAGCAAAAGTGCATGATTAACGACCAAAATGTCGGCTTTTTCCGCGCGGCGGCGAGCCTCGAAGTAGAAGCAATCGGCAAAGCGCGGGCAGCGATTGCGAAAACAATCATCTGAATCCGAGTTGACCTCCATCCAGACATCCGCTGTAGGCACAAAGTCCAACTCGGACATATCACCAGTTTCGGTATCATGCACCCAATCAACGAATTCCTCGTCGAGCGCCTGCTCCAAAAGGTGATCATCAAAACGCCTGAGGCCAAGATAGTTTCCGCGGCCTTTCATGAGCGCCGCTTCGAAAGGAAAAGGAATGATTTCTCTCAGTGCAGGTATATCCTTATTGATATATTGCTCCTGCAAGGCGATCGTATTGGTGGAAACTACCACCTTTTTTCCGGACAAAATTGCCGGAATGAGTGCTGCAAAACTCTTTCCGATGCCAGTGCCGGCTTCAAACAGCCCCGTCTGCTGCGTCTTGAACGTGCGCTCTATCGCGTGCGCGAGTTCGATCTGCTGCGGTCTATGCTCGTACGTAGGTAGCCGCTCGTTGAGAAGAGCGAGTACGTCCTCTGTCGTGAGCGTAGAGCGTGCAGACAATTCCTCTCAATCCTACAAACGAGACTATTGAATAGGATTGCTGGATGTCGATGCTACTTGGCTGTTAACGCGATGATATTCCGGAAGGGTGATTTTTTGTCCGAGGCTGAGCACGTTTGCGTTTCGCATGCCATTAGCGCGGCAGATTTCATCCAACAAGCGCGGGCTGGCGTGCTTGTAATTGCGCATTGCAATTACAGCAAGGGTGTCGCCGTTTTGTACTTCATATGTAGTTGCCAGAGGAACTATGACTTCCGCGCCGGCGGCTTGGGGCACGGAGGCCGCAGTGGAGCCTCCGGCTTGTGGCGCCGCAGACGATTGGCCTTTTGCGACAACGATTTGTTTGTCACCTGGAGTTGCCACGTTTGCCACCACGGACGACACTGCGGAGAATCCCCAGATGCCCAACATGGAAACAAGCGCACCACCCATGAAACCGATCGTCAGATAGAAGCTCGGACCTCTCTTGGCGGTGCTGGCAGTGCGCTCAAAATCATGATGCACGCCGGGCCAGAGAGCTTCAAGCACGTCAGAATGTTGCTCTTCGGTTTCTACTATAGGAGAAGGAGAACGTTCCCATCTTTCATAACTTCCAGAGGAAGTGCTGTTGGCGGATGGATTAAGAGAAGGCATAGCGTTTGACACGTCTTTCTTATATACCGAGTCCTCGCGAACATACTCTTGCAGGGGCTCGATTTCGAGTGTGTCTCTGTCGCGACTGGCTACTGTAGTCATCACATTATCACCGGGATATTGCCTAGATTGCTCTGACACTGGAATTACCTAAATGACCGACACTGCATCTTATCGGAATTTGACTCCGGAAGTCAAACTTCTTCACTATGTCTGAAGATTCCCACTCTGCTTGATGTTGCGGAATTTTACAACTACCGAAATTGCATGCTCAGACAGGGAAAAGAGCCTTGGTTGGCGAGACACATTAATTAAATGACAACCTCCGCGAATTTTAGATTAAACGGAGGTCGTGCAGCCGTCTAGGATTTCACAAATCTGAAACCGCCGATGGTGGCAGCCAAACAGCTCCGCCGGTGAGCCTCAAGACGCTCTTGACAGCACGATTGCCACATATTTGAGGGCAAATCGAAACATATCGGTTTCATATTAACGACCGCTTATATTTGCAATCGTGCTTCCTTGACTTCGCAAAAATTTTCATTCAACTGACACGCTTTCTTGACAATAGCGCGCCAGTTCGAGTCCGCTTTTTATTGCGGCGAAACCGTTTCAGGTTGATCGCCAGCGCGGGCTTCCGCGGCACCGGCGCGCACTTTCGCATCCGAGTCGGACTTCGGCTGAACCTGCTTGATAGCCTGCTTGTCTCCGGCGATTACCACAGTCGATTGATCGGGGCGGAAGACGTTCCTTATAAACCGGTTAATAGATTCACTGTCGGAATTAGCGATCTTCAAAAGCAGCTCACCCACAAAGTCGCCCTCGGCACGTTCCAAAGCGGCGTCCAGCACGCTCTTTGCGGCTGCAGACAAGTTGGGCATATATCGCACGCATATGACGCCGGATAGATATCGTTTTACTTCCTGTATCTCATTTGGTGTCATCCCTCTCTGCACGAATGCTTTCAATTCCGTATTAATAGTATTCACTTCCCTGCCCACGGAATTCGGCTCTGTAGGCACGATCAAAGACCAGGAAGTAAGCCCGCCCAGGGATTGAAAGCGAGAATTTATATCTTCCGATGTGAGGCTCGTGGCCAAAACTGCCTCGTCGGTGTCGCGTTGCACGAGACGGGAGAAAATCGGGTGGTTAGTTAGCGCACAATCGGCGATTGCCAGATTGCAAAAATCCCTGTCCCCAGGCGCTGTTTTAACAAGCTTTCCAATACAGACCATTGTCTGCGAGCGATCTTTTGTAGGCACAGAGACTTTCAGAGAACGGCGAGTAGATGGCACCACCTCCGGTTCTGCCGCCAGACGTGCATTTGACTGCCAATTTTCGAAAACAGCCTCAGCCGATTTTATTGCCTGTTCGCCATCGAAGTCCCCAGCTATGACTATCATGGTGCTTGAAGGACTGACGGTGCTCGTGTAGTAGTCCTTGATCTCGCTTGTCTTGAGGGTCTCGATAACCTTAGACTTCTCGGACGGATCAGAGGGGAAGTGCGGTGAATTCGGCGCCAACAAGCTGCGCATCAAGGCACGATTTACGCGTGCTGCTACGGTCTCGTCCGAGCGGCGCAGACCATTAATGGCATCTTGCTTAGCTTTCTCCATATCCGCATCAGCCAGGGCGGGGGCCGCAAGAGATTCAGCAACGATCCCTAACTGTTGAACCATGTCCTTCGCAAGACAACGTGTCTGAAATGTTATCTGCTCGACACCCGGGTCGAACTTGAGCATCGCCTGCGGTGGCAGCCCGAGATCTTCCTGCACGGCTTGCAATTGCGCGCGTGTCGCGTGTTGCGTTCCATAATTGAGCGCATTGGCTAAAACCATTGCTAATCCGGGCTTGGTCATCGGCTCGTATGCTTCGCCTGCGCGAATCGCACCGGTAATCTGCACGATTGGGCATAAACGACTTTCGAACGCGATCACGGTCAGCCCGTTTTTCAAAACCTTGCGCGTGTAGTGGCCGGTATGCAAGCTGCTGCCGACCGGCGGGCGTGGGGCGACGGCTTTGACTTGCGCTGGTCTGGCGGCACTTGATGTTCCACTGGCGGCTGGTTTCTTAGCTCCCTCAGTTTTCGATTCAACCTTTGCAGTTGTACTTGAGCTGCTTGCAGAGCCGGATTTTGTTGCATCAGGTTTAGAAGTTTCAACCTTGGCTGCTTTGGCTGCATCAGCCTTCTTGGCCGTTTCCATGTCCGGCTTCTTTGCTGTTTCCTTGTCCGATTTTTTGGCTGTTTCCTTATCAGATTTCTTCGCCGCTGCCTTATCTGATTTATTGGCGGTTTCTATCGATGGCTTCTTCGCTGATTCGGACTTTGTCTTCGATGGGTCGGACTTCGTACTCGGCTTTTGCGCCAATCTAAGCGCTTCAGGAGACTTGGCGGAGTCATCCTTTTTGTAGCCGACTAATACTTGTTTGGAAATCTCGAATGTGATTGGAGCATGCCCGTGATTTTTGTCGATGTGCGTATCAGCCTGAGGAGTCTTCGGGTTCTGTTTCGAGGGAGGAGGAGCCGGCTGCTGCGGCACAGGCTTCGACTGCGAGCCGGAGAAAAGAAAGCCGACCGTACGATTTTCAGGATTCAAATACAATCTGGCTACGCGCAACAGATCGGCACTGCTGACGGTGCGTAATCTCTCCGGCCAGGCATACGCGTTTTTCCAAGAGCTGATGCTGTCAAAATAACCGATGTGGAAGCCCGTCCTGTATGGTCCGTCACGCTCCGAAAAGCAAGCATATTCCGCCTGATTCTTAGCGCGGCGCAGCTCGGCATCCCCGACCGTTTGCGCACGCAATTGCGCGATCATCGCATCGATTGATTCGAGTGTCTTCTGCAAGGTCTGCCCGGAGGCAGGCGTAGCAGTGATTGTCAGCAAACCTGGATCGTGTTTCAACTCAAACTGTGAATTGGCGCCGGAGCAAATCTTCGGCTCCATCAATTTCGTCTTGATTCGGCCGGAAATGCTGGCGTTCAAAAGTTTTTCCAAAACGGCCATGGGAGCGCTGTCTTGCTCGGCAATCGACGGCGCGTGATAGGAAACCTGCAAAAGCTCAGTCTTGCCCGGATAACGCATCATCACGCGGCGCTCGGCGCGCTGCTCGGGCTCCCTGGCGCGAATGATCGGCAGAGGCGTGGCGGAGCGGGGAATGGCGCCGAAATACTTTTTGACAGACGCCAAGGCATTAGCGGAATTGAAGTCGCCAACGATGACGAGAGTTGCGTTGTTAGGCACGTAGAAACGATCGTAAAAGCCCTTCGCGTCTTCGGCGGTCAGCCCTTCCACATCAGGCTGCCAGCCACGTGTCGGGCTGCCGTATGGATGGTGCAGAAAGGAAACGCAACGAACTTCAGAGGCGAGCATCGCCGCAGCATCGCACTTTTCCTCTTCGAACTCCTTTTTCAAATTAGCCACTTCAGCTTGAACAGCAGCTTTGGTGAAGCGAGCAGAGCGCATGCGCATTGCTTCTATCTTCAGTGCCAGATCGAGTTTTGCCGGATGAAGCGTCTCAAAGAATGCAGTGAAATCGTCGCTGGTAAAACCATTGAACTGACCGCCGTTGCGAACAATGGTGGCGCCCAACTCACCTTTTCTGAAGGCGCCCACTTCATCAAAGGCGAGGTGCTCGACCATGTGCGAGAGACCGCTGCTGCCGGGACGCTCATTGCGCGCGCCGACTCGATACCAGATGAGGCAGGAAACAACCGGCAGAGAATGCTCTTCGACAAGGATAATGCGCAGCCCGTTCGCCAACGAAAATTCTCTAGGCTGCGGCGGACCTTTGGCCCGCACCTGCGTCAATCCAGCCGACAGGTTCGAATCCGGCGGCAGCGCTGTGGAACCGGAAGAAGTAGATGCCGGTCGTATTGATGTGCTGGACGGAGCGCTGACAGCCGTCGCTGAAGCCGGGCGCGCAGTCGACGTAGACGTCGACGGCTTGGAAGGTGTGGTCGATGGAGCAGTGGCAGGCTCGGAGTCTGTTGTATTTGAAAGAGGCAACTTCCCATCCATCGGCACTTGCGCGATTGCATTCAAGGGAAAGAGCGTGAAAGCGAGAAGAAAGATGCATGCAGCGGCAACAGCACGCCTGCATGCGCTAAGTCGCACGGCGTGCCATTCGTGGAAGTCTTCGGAACATCTAGATGAACAAAAGATCATCTCGTCTGTCCAGCCCCCTGTGCTGCCCAAAACACCAGCGCCCATGCTTGTTCCGAAGCATCGAAGGACGCGACGTGCTCGACTTTAGCATGCACGCGCCTGATTGCGCGCGCTGCAAAAACCATAGTTATCTTTTCTTTCAATAAGTTGTAGGGAAGGAGTCCTGATGATAAACTTTGGCTCATTAAGACATAGGTGGCAATGGCGACTGCAATCAACAGCGTCGAGAAATCGACAGCGCGGGGGATCGAGCCCGGGCTGCGCACTCGGCTGAAAATTGTTCTGGCGGGCAATCCGAATGTAGGAAAGTCCGTAATTTTCAATGCGCTCACCGGGCTCAGCGCTGATGTCTCCAACTACCCCGGCACCACTATCGACATTGCCCGCGGGAATGTGGGAGAGCACGAGCTGGTAGACACGCCGGGTGTCTACGGAGTCTCCAGTTTCAACGACGAAGAAAGAGCAGCCCGCCGCTTGATTGTCGAAGCGGAGCTAGTGGTCAACGTCGTCTCTGCGCTCAGCCTTGAACGCGATCTGTTTCTCACCATGCAATTGATAGACATGGGCAAGCCCTTGCTTGTCGCAATCAATCAATGGGACGAAGCAAAACACAGAGGACTTTTGATTGATACGGCAATGCTCAGCGATAAACTTGGTGTGCCGGTCATTACTTGCGTAGCTGTCCGCAAAGAAGGCATCGACGGCATTATCGCGAACCTTCCACATGCGCGAAAAGGCAGATGCGACAATTCGCTCTGGCAACTCCTGACGCCTTACGTGAATTGCAACATTTCGCAGTCGCATGCGCTGCTCATCCTCGAAGGCGACTCGCAATCGATGGATGCCCATGCGCAGACAATCGCAGCGATGAGAGCGGAGCGCAGTTTTGCGGAAACAGCAGAGCTGCAATCGCACGAGCCCAAAGACAATCACCGGCAGACTATTTATTCGCGCAGACGCCAGCGAGTCAATGAAGTCTCGGAAACCTGCGTCCGTTCCACTTCTAAAAAGAAAACATTCTCGACCAAATTGGGCAGGCTTTTGCTGCATCCGGTAGCAGGAACAATCGCAGCAGCATTCGTTTGCTACATGATTTTCTATCAACTGCTCGGTGTTTTTGTCGCCGGAACAGTTGTAGACATCACCGAAAAGAAAGGCATGAAAGTGTACTACGAACCGCTGGTCAGGCGAGTTGCAACCACTACCTTCCCTTGCACCATCAGCATCGAAAATCGCACTTTTGACTTTCCGCAAGGTTCTTTTGCAAATCAACTCGCCAGCACAGATCTAGATTCAGCGCTGAAAACCGTCGCGCCCAACGAAGTAAAATACGACTTCTGGAGCCATCCTTCGGCAAAGGCTGTATTGGGAAACATCCTTGTCGGCGAGTATGGAATGTTGACGCTGACGGTTACCTATCTGCTCGGACTGCTGTTTCCTCTAGTTCTTGGTTTTTACTTCGGACTCTCGATGCTCGAAGACTCCGGTTATTTGCCTCGTCTGGCTGTTCTTGTCGACCGTGTTTTGAACAAGGTCGGACTGAACGGTCGCGCAATCATTCCACTTATTCTCGGACTCGGTTGCGTCACGATGGCAACGATCACGACTCGACTGCTCAGTACTCGCAGAGAGAAATTAATCGCCACAGCGCTCCTCGGTGTAGCCATACCTTGCTCCGCACAATTGGGTGTGGTGTCCGGAACTCTGGCTAAAATAGGCGGTTTGTACGCCTGGGCTATTTACGGCGCCATCGTCACTACGATCCTCGCCACCACAGGAGTCGCACTGAATATGGTACTGCCCGGCAAGTCCGATGCATTGATTATGGACTTGCCTCCGATACGATTGCCACGCATGGACAATGTACTAAAGAAGACCTGGTCCAAATCATATAGCTTCCTGAAGGAAGCCACCAAGCCTTTTTTGATTGCCGGGTTCGCCGTCAGTATCGCTCACATGACCGGGCTTCTTTCACTTTTCGTCAACGCGCTGCAACCCATCACGGTGGCATGGCTTCACTTGCCGAGCGATCCTCGCATCGCCACAACTTTCGTGCTTGGCATTGTCCGCCGCGATTTCGCCTCATTCGGATTGGCTGAAGTACCCATGACTGCGGCTCAAGCATTGACCGCCATGATCGTCATCACACTGTTCGTTCCTTGCATCGCTACTGTAGGCGTAATGACCAAAGAGCGAGGACCAAAGGTTGCATTCACCATCTGGATCGGCTCATGGATCGCCGCCTTCGTCATCGGCGGCTTGCTCAGCATAGCGCTCCCGCCAGTGTTCCACCTTTTGGGAATGTAGGGGCGAAGCCATGCGTCGCCCGTTTTTTGTAGGTTCGCATTGCATGCGCAGAAAAATGGTCGCATACAATGCGCCCCTACGCTCGACCCTAAACCTTATGCAAAATCCTGTCCGCTTGCGCGTCGATGGTCTGGGCTTCCTGCTTGCGATTGAGTGCATAAAGGGCATTCCTGACTCGCTGCAATGTCCAGGCATACTCTCGCGTTTCCCTGATATTCAAACCGTCCATGATCGCTCGCGCTTCAGTGTAGTTAAATAAGGCATCGTCGAATTTTCGATTTTGCATCTGATGATCGCCGTAAAAGCAGAGAATTTCAGCATATTCATGAGACTTTAGTCGATCTTTGGCTTTATACGTTTGCATCGCCGCGACAAACATCGGCTCCGCCTCATCCAGGCGATTCAATGCATCGTACACTCTGCCCAGGTTCTTGCGTGTATTCGCCACTTCCAAATTATCGTGTCCAAGCACAAGCTCTTGCACCCACAGAGCACGTTTCGTTGGCTCCAGCGCTTTGTCTGGATGACCGGAATAGTACATAGTGCAGGCAACACTGTCGAAGTAGAAGAACAGACAAAGCCCACAAAACATAAAAAACGTAATGGCGACAGCCTTTACGAGAATGGTTTTCCCCAGCGATTTGGCTGCCTTAGGCTGATCTTCAATGACGGGCATAGTAAAACGTCGCCTTACATGAAAGCAGGTGCACGGGAATCCTTCCCTTGATTATCTCATCACCAGTCCCGCGTGCCTATTCCCCAAAGTGGCGATTTTTCGGGGCGAGAAACCCTTTGTGAAGCGCCGAAAGCGCCAATCAGGAATGGTCGCGGGGTCCATGTTAATATATGAATTCTCGGGCACCGTTGTCCCGGTACGCCGTGGCAGGCGTCGCCAAGTGGTTAAGGCACTGGATTGTGGTTCCAGCACTCGGGGGTTCAAGTCCCCTCGTCTGCCCCATTACTATCGAAAACTCCGAAAACACCCGCCGGACGGCAGCTTCCTTGATGCCCGTATGGCTGTGCCTGGTTTGCTTCGCGCCCTTCCCAAGACATATGTTTCGCGAAACAGTGGAATGAGATGTCTGAACGCTGCGGAGAAAGCTGAGATTCGAAATTCGAACTATCAACGTGATAATTTCATTGAAATGCAGGCACACATTTACCTACCAATTGCAGACCAAGAAAGTGCTTAACCAGTTCAGAAGCCATACCCTGCTCCTTATAGTTGCGCTTTTGATTGCGGCTACGACGTGCGCGAGCACCTGCTCTCCAGTACTGGCTGAAGAAAGAGTTTCAAAATCCAGCTCTCTGCAAGCAGAGCTTCGAGCTGAAGTTGAGCGCCTGTCCAATCTTCAATTTCGAAAATGCTCTGAGGAAAGCTATTTGGGCTCCTGCTACAAGCAGCTTGGGCAGCTGGAATTAGCTATTGAATGCTACAAAAAGGCAAGCACAATGATCCATGGCTGGGGAGCAGATCAAAACGCACTAATTGACGGAATAGAAGGCGTATTAAAGGAAAGACCATTCGACCCGGAGTTGCATCTCAGACTGGGACAAACATTCCAAAAGCTCTATGTTGGTGATGAGAAACCCATATATTGCGCTCAAGCTGGAGCTGAGTACAAACAAGCTAGGCTGCTTTCTCCACAACACGAATATCCTGAGGCGGCGAAAATGGCGGCAAACATGGAAAAACTCAAAAATGGATTCCGCGACCACAGGGAGATCTCCAGACTAGAGCATGCGATTAACGAGGCATGGCAGCCTCCAAAACATGATGGGTTTCTGCTGACCCGTTGCCATGTTGCTTTTGACGACAAGAAAGTCTGTTATGGACCTGTTGTCGCTGTAACCAGCGGCTCTGAAGATCATGACAGAAGCGCGATAGAAGCACTCAAGAAAATTTCCTTTGCCAGCTACGAAAATACTTACGGCGTCCTTGATTTTGCTTGTTGGTCTGAGGATGGCGTAAAAGCTGTTGATTTCTGCGTGTTTGGTCGCGTCGAATTCAACCAGGATTGAGAAGCGAATGTACGCTAGGCAAGGGCGCTCTTGCGCCGGCGAGCCTTTGAATAGAGATATCCGACAACAAGCAAACTCAAGGTCGGATTCACCATATTGATCCAGTGCTGCCTGCTAAATTCCGTTAGAGCATTGGCCAAATTATGAAACCCTTGCACAAACAGAATAATACACAGGACAACCCAACTGAGCTTGTAACTGTGGCTCGGTGCGCAGTAGATCGCAAATCGAACAGCCCAAACGGCGGTGAGGTAAACATACAGAGCACCACCAATCCACCGCAAAAACGAAAGGTATGGAAACAAACTGATCAGCCCGGCAATCATTCCGTCAATGAGTGAAAATGCCAAAAACCCCCATGCAAACCCGACAGCCGCAGCTACAGGAGTCACCGCCCACCGAACCCATATGTTCACCTTGAGTTTCATGCTCAGATCTTAGCCGAGCGAATCACCGCATCCATTCGCAAAATCTCATACTGAATGAAAACACTTTCTCCAGATCAGCCCAGACCCAACATTCTTCTGAACTGCCATGTGTTGAATATTGCCCAGAGGCAGAGAACCCCGGTCACCATGAGGAAAATTCCGCAACCTGCCAGATTGGAAAGGTACTTTATTTGCTGAAAGTGCACGGTGTCGAAGGGACGTCAGAACACCAATCACTGCTAGTGATGAGTAAAGAGCCAAACGTCTGGCTCAATTAGGAGCCAAAATGCTATACTTCCACCACCTTCGTTGAAAAGATATGACCGAAGACATCAGCCCCGAGCTAATAACCGAGTTTCAAGGGTTTCTGACGCTGCTCAAGAGCGGCAAGGGTTGGCACGCAAAATTGGCTCAGTACGCCACGAACCTTGAGCAACACGAATTGGATTATCTGGTCAAACTGTGCGAAGACAACTCCACGCCCATCGAGACGACGCTAAAGACGCTGGCATAGGCCATGGCGGAACAGCATTATCTCGTTTAGAGTAGAATGGAAAAACCTATTCTGAGGTTTGAGCGATGAACATCAGACGCCTGGAATTCCTAGCCATGTCGGCACTGCTCATGTTTGTGGCGGTACTCCTGCCGCCCTGGCGGCATGTTACTCATGCGATCCACGAAACCAGCTGCAAAATCATGACGCAGTCGGCATTCGTTTGCGTCGACTACGCGCCTATTGCCATGCAGCTCAGGGGTCTTCCGCGACTGATTATCAGCATATTGATCCTCGCATTTCTTGTCTCATTACTTTTGAAATGCTGCAAAAAGACATGCTCGCAAAAAGAAATGTATTCTTGCGCGATCTGTTCGACCCCCTACCAACCGGGCAGTAAATACTGTCATTCTTGCGGCGCAGGGCTGTAAATCGCGGCGTTCCTGCCTCACGAACGCGGAAGAACCTTTATCAAGAAGAACACCTTCGCTGCCAGTAGTATTTGCGCAAGCGAGCCTATGACTGCGAAAAGCAGGAACGTTTGAGAATTCGGCAATGAGTCGGGGACTTTCGCGTTAGCCAGTGTTTTGTTCTCATCGGCAATCACTCGCAAATTGTCTTGAATATCCTGCGCCTTCGAATTCATCGGTGTAAAGCTGCTGCGAAAGCTTGCAGGATCGGCACCTACTTTGCCTTCCATCACAGCGATTTTTGCCGCGTCCATCAATTTGATGGTGTCCGGCAGCAGATCGGCAATTCTTGCCAGAGCATCAAACTGCGGCTTATCTTCAGGATTTATGAGGTCCTTTAGACTGGAAACTTCGTGTGGAATTTCGATAATTGTTTTGTCAAATCGATTCAGAAATAACTTGCTCCTGGTCACCGAAAATCCACCCAGAGCAACGCCTGCATCATAGATGTGTTTTGAAAGGTCGCTTGCGATCGCAGTGATTTCTTTCGCCCTCATCATGCTCACCGTTTTTTTCTCTGCGTTGTTCCACATCATAAGCAGGGCGATCGCCAATCCAAGGGAAATCAACGCCATGTAAAAGAGATCCATGAGAACCATGATGCGCGCTTTGTTTTTCAGAATAGTGGTTTTCTCATCACCGCTCGTCACGGCTTCACTCATCCTCTTTCCTTTTGTTGCCTTGGCCAGCCATGCGATTGACACGCGCCTCATTGCTCAAGATTGTTTCCTGGCTCTGCGTCAGTACCGACTTGGGGCGCTCAGGAGGTATCAGATCTGGATGCCCACTTGCCTCGAGGAATCTGATGAAGCTCGCGCGGTAATCGACTCCGTTGAACTCATCGATAGGATTGAATTCTTCTGTTCTTTCTTCCACTACTTCAATGGTGTCTTCAAACTTCACTCTGCCGTCCTGATTGAAGACGCGACATTCCACAACTGCTTTCACCATTCCATCGTCCATCGGAGTGGAAACACTCATGTCTTCTTGTTGAAAGGACGAGATGATTTGCCCTGAGTCTTTATCTATTCTTACGCGCGTTGATAAAGAAAATGATGTGTATTTTCCTTTTTCCAGTGCATAAATTGTTTTGCGCTGCGGCATTTGATATTCAATATAGTCGTCGGTCTCCACCTTTCCCACATTGACGAAGACCGGCTGCCAGATGTGTCCTTTTGCATCCTTTTGATAGCCAGTAATCAAGTCGGCGCGTGTTTGATATTTGATCGGTCGACCGTCGACATAGCGCGTGCTGTATTCTTTGTGCCAGGTACCGGCAAACCAGCTCGGTATGCGCCTCCACTCGGTGATGTCTGCGCGCCCGGTCCGGATGGCGCCAAGATTCATGCGCTGGCCTTCGCGCAATCCGGATTTAAGTGGAGCAAGCTCATGATCGAATTCGATGCCTGCTTTGAGTGGTTCTGCAAAACACGGCGAAGAAAATACGGTGAGCGCGCAGCTCATTATTGCGCTGGCGCACATTGCAAGCGCCCACTGAAAAATGGGCGCATGCAAGGCGCCCCTGCGGCCGAACACATAAACAACCGATTCGATTAAACCGAGTGTCCGAAAAAATTTTGCTCGTTTGTCAAAAAACAAATTCAATCGCAAAAGTGAAAGACCTATTTCGAGCTATTTCCTGCGCTATGCCTGAGACCAAGCGGTTCTATCTTACCCGCGCTTGCCCAGATGACCACTTTATCAGGATGAAAGTTTTTGTGCCGGATAGTTCCCTGCGGCGTTAAATTCATCCTCGCATTTGGAAAATAGTTATCGTCACCCCCGCACAGTCGATTTCGGCTCGCTGTAAAATTCTGCTATTCTTGCACCATCTTATGGCGCTCCGTAAGCATTAGAACCGACCTCTGGAAGCACAGGGATTTAGGAAGATATGAGCAACGAACCCCGCTTGCCAACGCTGGTAAACCAGGCTACCGGCGAAAAATACGTTCTAAACGATCCGTCCATTAAACTGGGACGCGCTGATGACAATCAGGTGATTTTGCCCGAGGACGGCTATGCTTCGGCCAGTCATGCTCGCATTTACTGGGAAAACGGCATCTGGTGGATTGAAGACCTAGGAAGCAGCAACGGCACGAGTGTCAACGACAAGCTCCTTACAAAGCCCCATCAGCTCGCCCCGCTCGATGTCATTAAAGTGGGCCGTACATTCTTCCGCTTTGAATAGGACAGCAACTGGTTGGCAAAATTAGCTTAACAGCCACCCGTTCGGTTGTTAAGCGGTTAGTTATTGCCTTTATCTGTGTATTGCCAGAATTTGCCCTGTTCGTCGTAGCCGGATGTAGTTCCCGGAATTGCGGTGTCATCTTGCGGCACCACGACAGGTTCCACTGGCTGCTGGATTATGCCCTGCCCTCTCTTATAGTGGAAAGTGCCGGGCGCATCCTTTCCTGTCGCCGTACTACTAGTGGTTCCGGAGCCGGCAGCCGTGCCTGCAGTAGTCAGGGGTCGGGTGCCGGTTATTGTGCCTTCCTTGCTTGAGTCCGAAGTTGGCGGCGAAGGTGTTCCGGCATCCACAGGAGGAGCAGGCGGAGTCGGCGGCTGAGGAGCCATAAACGAGGCGACGACCATGATTACGAGCAATACAAGTATGACTGCCGCACCGCCCACCAACATAGTAGTGTTCTTGTGCTTCTTCAAAGCAATCGGACAGTCGTTCGTCATGAACTTTCCGTCTTCGCGCTTATAAATAGTAACGTTCGAACGATTTTCTCTCTTAAAAATCAGTGCCTCCGCCTCTGCCAGGTCATAGCCGGCAAAGTTGTAGATCTGCGCGCTGCACTCCGTGCAGTATTTGACCCGATCCTTCGGGTTGTCAGGGTTTTCCGTCCAGGCAAAGGGACAATTCTTCGTCACCATTTTGTAGTCATCCGAGTTAAGCAATTGCTTGGGTGGCTCGGCCGCTTTCAAGGCAATAGACTCCGCCAGCTTCTCTTCCGCCCGGACGATTGAAGCGGAGAGACTTTCCTTTAAGAAGTCCATGTCAAGCATGGTCTTAGGAACAAACCGTTCTGCTTTGACCATGGAATCCTTGGCTTGAGCCTTTTGGTTCTCGGCCTGCTGTGCCTGTTCCTGGTCGTGTGGCCAAACAGTAGTTACACCCTTGAACTCACCATCAGCCGGCTTTTCATGCGGATCGTTATCCATCTCGACCGTGCCGGTGCGTCGTCGCTCAGAGGCACCCTGGTCGCCGGCGGACTGCCAATCTGAGGAAGAGCCTTCCGGCGCATCGCCGGAATCGGCAGACATCTCACTGCGGGATTCAGATTGAGCATCCGGCGCGAAGGACTGTGGAGCGTCAGCGGACGACTGTTCCTGAGATTGAACGTCCTCATCCGCCGGACAGAGATTGTCGAAAGAGAAGTTATCCAAGGGATGCAGTGAGCGAGAAACGCGAACAGGTACAGGCTCTGCGGCTGCCTCTGGATGCTTGGATTCGCCGGTCATGCTCACTCCCGGCATTGAAGGGGAGCTTACCAAGCCATGCTTGCGAATACCCAGCATTGTCTTTTTCAGCCTCGCAGCACGTGAGCCTGGGGGACTCATCGGCATGTCGTCCTTCAGCGCCTGAGCGAATTCGTTCAAATCCTCCATGCTGACGTCGTCGTAGGACGTTCGCATGGGTTCTGCCGGCTCCTCAGCAACGGGTTCTTGCAGCGCTTCTTTTACAGGTTCTCGTGCGGGATGAAGAACAGTCTCAGGCACCGGCTGTCTGGCCGCTTCGAGAATTGCATTCACATCCGGAGCATCAATCTCCAGCATTGTTTTTGCTACTCGGCGCGGCTTTTCCGCTGGAGGTTCCGGAGCAGATTCCGGCTCGCTTGGGGCTGGAGCACTCTGAACGGCAGGTTCGCTTGCCCTTTCCGTTTCGCTCTCTAGCTGCGATTCTTCTTCATCCACAAGCGTGTCGACTTCGGAATATGCAAGGTCGAAGAACTCTTCAGCTTTGAAATCCAGCATAGTTTTGGCAATTCTTCTGTCTGCCGGAGGTGGCACCGTCGGCTGCTTGGGCGCTTCGGCGACCGGCTCGGTGACTAGATTCTCGCTTGCAGACACATTCGCATCAGCCGATTCAGCAGAGATCTCACTGGCAGACGCCTGGCTTGCAGCCTCAGCTTCCGATTCCTTTAAAGCGGCCGCTATCTCGTCTTCAATTGCTCTCGATGACGCCTCTACCGCATCACGCAAGCCTGCCGTATCCATTTCCATAATGGTCTTCGTGACTTTCTTCGGCTGCGCGGGCTCTGCCTTGTTCATGCCGGTCGCTTTGGCGGCAGCCTCTTTCAGTCCACCGATACTTATTTCCAATAAGGTCTTAGCTATTTGCTTGGGCTCGGAGGAATCAGGAATAGGCTGAACAGGCACGTCCTCGTCGATGAGTGTCTTTGAGACTTGGCGCTGTTGCCCAGGCTCATCCGCTTTCGGTGGTTCTTCCGGAATAGACTCTGCGACGGTTTCTGCTGACGCGGGTTGAGCGGAAGAAGGAGATTCGATTTCAGCGGGCTCTGAGGGCTCTACTGATTCTGCAGACTTGCTGGTCTCAACTGACTGCCTTGGAGTTTTATTTTTCTTCTTGCCGCCCTTGGCACCCTTCTTTCCTGAAGGCGCTGGCTCGTCCTTCTTTTTTGTTTCGGTAGGCGGTGCTTGAGCTGGCTTGCTGGTTTCTTTTGTAGATTCCTTTTTTCCTTCTTTTGGCGTCGGCGGCGAAGTCTTTGGCGCGGACTGCTTAGCAGCGCTCCGGTCCGGCTTGGCTGCCTGAGCCTCCGGCTTTTTGACTACCTCCGCTTTGCCTTTTGCCCCGGCATCTGATTTAGCCGGTTCTGGTTTGTTCTCTTGTGACAGTTGAGGTTGTGATTGCGCAGGCTTTGCCGCCGTTTCCTTCTTGACTTGATTTTCGGACGTGCTCTTCTTTCCTGCCTGAGCGGCCTTTTCAGGCTTCGCGGCAGGTTTAGCTGCAGGCTTTTGCAGGTTTGGTTTGGTTTGCTTAGCCGAAGTCTTTTTCTTCTTGCTCATGACTATCCAAAGTCTGTGCGCCAAAACCCTTTTGCATCCTGCATCATCATACCTCACATAACAGCCGCGACGACGCCAATGGCGGTCAGCTCAGTACTCGAATCGGTATTCCTTTTTCTATCGGTTTGTTCGGGGGAGGGGTCCCCAATATAATGATGTTAAATCTAATCTTGGAATCCCCTAAATTCTCATCTGCGGGCGTACATTTACCATGTTGGGCTGGATGAAAAACAGTCCGGACAGTTCTGAGGGATGAAAAAATGCAGGCAAGGAAATATCAAGCTCGTGGCAGGCGCACCAGTCGTGGTGCAGGCATTGCTGAGTTTGGACCTGGGATGCTTGTTCTAGTAATATGCATCTTTTTTCCGCTCGTAGACATTCTCAGTGTGTGCCTGTCTTACTGCATGCTCATGGTTCTCAACTACAATCAGGTGGCGCAAGCCGCCCTCGTAAAAGCAAGTGAAGCACAAGATCCCACCGGCGAAGTGAAAAAAGGAATTCCGGATGTCTGGCGCGGAGGCATGGGCAAATTCGTCAATATGTCCGGCAATCCTCAAACCGATGTAAGCTACAGAGCAGGACAGGCGGAGCAGGGAAGCGGAGCTACCGATGCTGAAGATGTCATCGTCAGGGTTAAGACGACGGTAACCTGCAATCCATTTCTGCCTATTCCTTTTTTCTTCGGCATTCCAGGAATTAACGCACCGTTTCCAATGGTGGTATTTCAGGAGAAACAAATGGAAAATCCTGATTACTCTCAACAGTAATTGCATTTGAATAAAAACAGGAAAGTTATAGACGTGAGAATAAAACTGCAGAGCAAGAGATCGAGTAAGGGTGTCAGCCTGATTGAAGCGGCACTCGGCTCACTGATTTTGATTCCCATTGCTTTACTGATTATTGATTTAATCGCCATCGTCATCGCCAACTCTATGAATGATACGGCCGCTAAGAACTGCGCACGCGCAGGCGCAAACCAGCCGAACGGAGGTGCAGCATTCCTGGCTGGTCAGAAAGCTCTGGCCACATTTCAGCAATCCGGACTTGTGAAATCTCTGGTTTTGGATGATCTGACCTATGCAAACGGCGGAGTTTGCACAGCTTCAACAATTATGGTGATGAAGGTGCCTGTACCGTTTCCAGGATTTTCCGAAATGACGTTTAACGGGAAAGCAACTGAGCCAGTTGTTGGTACTGCGCCCCGCTAATTTTTTCAACTATCAAGTAATCATTTAGAACGGCGACTTTTTACTAGGCACGAGCCGCAATGTATTCATAACATGAGGAAACTTTAGATGATAAGGGCGCGAACCGGGCGTAGAAACAA
>JAYRNY010001075.1:0-3626 GCA_041911975.1 bacterium
AGCGATGATTGCTTGATCGCTCAAGCCGCCTTCCGAGCCTTTGAATGTGGATTCCAATCCACTGATGCGCACCAGATCCGCTTTCAGTTGCGATGCGTCATCCGGACGCAGGCGACCGGAGCCGAGTGCTTCGTTGATCTTGCGTTCCATATCAGTGCGCCGCGCCGCAATGTCGGGAAGCGGCGTCACCGCTTTATCCATATTGACCTTGAAGGTGTCCAGATCGCTGGCCAACGTCAAAGTCTCGTTGTCTTGCAATTGACCGTCCTGCATAAAATAGCGGTAGCGCGCTTCAATGCGATCGAGCTGCCCGCGCAGATCCTGAGCTACCGGCTGGCTCAATCTGCCGGACGACTCGCGATTGGTAAGCCGCTTGCGGCAGTCGGCAATGCGCTCGGTAAAACTCTGCAGGCTGGGCGCACCGCCTGCATAAAGCTCGATTTTGGCTTTGAGGCTGTCCAGGTCTCGTGCCAGAGTGAGGGTTTCCGTATCCGAAAGGCTGCCGTCAATTCGATAAGTAGCTTCCAGTGATGCAATGCGATCGAATTCCTGCTTTACGTCCATGACTTGCTGGGAGCTCAGCTTGCCTGAATAGAGTGCGTCGGTAATCAGTTTTTCTAATTCCTGCTGCCGCTGATCGATGCCGGGCGTGCTTGCAACAGCAGCAGGCTGAATCTTGTCCAGGTCGCCCGTCAAGCGTTCCAGCTCAATGGCAATCGTCAGCGACTCGTTGGTGTCGAGGCGCCCGTCGTTTGCTTTGAATGTTGCTTCTTTCGCCTCAATCTGGCTGAGCTGGCTGGAAAATAAATTTGCTTGCTCGAGCGTAATTTTGCCGCTTGCAAGCAGGTCTTTGACGCGCCTGGTGATTTCCGCTTTTTTCGATTCCGTGCTTGTTTCTGTAACTGTCACCGGTTTTATCTTTGTGTGCAAACTCTGCTGCAGCTTGTCGAGATCAAGAGATAGGGTAAGTAACTCGTTGTCAGCAAGACGCCCATCCGCTTTAAAGGAAGCTTCCTGAGCTTTGATGCGGTCCAGTTCGGCGAGGAAAATCTCTCCGTCCTGGCGTGGCAGGCGCCCGCTGAACAGTGCGTCGGATATTTCACGTGTGATCTCAGCTTCCCGCGCGGGAATGTCGGTAATTGCGGCCGTGCGCGGCTGAAGAGCTGCATCTATCTGGCGCTGAAGATTGTCAAGCTCGAATGCCAGGCGCATCCTTTCCCACACGGACAGCTTGCCGTCGGCGTTGTATTGCGCTTCGTTCTGCTTGACTCTTTCCAGCTCCGCCTTGAAATTGCCGGCGTCCTGAGCGGAAAGGCGCCCCTGAGCCTGAGCCTCGGTAATACTTTGCAGCATCTGCGTCTGCCTGGTGCTGACATCCGCCATCTGCGGTATTTGTCCGAATTGCTGCGCCCAGTTTCGTTGCGCTGACGCCGGTTGTATCCCCAGTGACATGGAAGCCAGGGAAACCAGTGACACTGACACAGCAAAGATTGCGTCGCGTTTCATCAAAACCTCCTAACAAAATGGCGCGTGGGCTCGGTCGAACCCGTGTGTGGCGGCAAATTTAGCATATTGGCGACTCTTCGGCCAGCAACCGGAGTGCTGGTGGGGCATTTGAATTTAGCCCAGGTTTAGCCCAAATTCGAACATCACTCAGCCCGGCACGAAAAAATACACTGCTTGCATCGACCCAAGCGGTCGAATCCCCAGCCATCAATCACCGTATTTGGTGTGAATTCTGTTTATTCGGAGGAATGCTTTATGGTTGCACATGATGCCGTTGACTATGTCGGTAGCGCAGTCCAAGACTATGTCCAACATAGAGATGAAGCCAGCAGAAAATGCCTCGAGCAGGCAATTCAAGGCACTGGAATTTTGAATGACAAAGAGGAACTTGCTGAATTGAATCGGCAATTGGAAGCCTCTGGGCTGCTGCCGAAACTGTTGCAGCAAGAAATCAGCAACATCGATACTTGGCACGTCAGCATTAATCCATTTAGCGATATTACTAGCGGCGGTGCAAACCGGAAATTAGAACGAAGTGAGATGCAAGACGTTGTAGACAACGCGAGCGACTACAGAGGAACGACTGTATTGGCCGCACAATTTGGTCTGGAAGCCTACGACAGAATCAAGGCTTCTGGTGATTTCGGACAACACTATCTCAGCTATGGAATCTCGAGCGATATGATCGATAGTTATATGCGCAAACAGGAAGACGACGGCAAAATCGTCTCTGCTGACCAATTTTTCTCCGGCGATACGGAAGAATCCAAATATGGTTATCGCACTGCAGGCAGCTTTGGTCGTGCTCCGCATCATCTTGGGCAAGCAGATGCCGACTTGCCGGAAGGCTATGCCATGATGAACGGAAAAGCAGTGTACATGGGCGATAACGATTCTTACGCTGGTTACGATTACTCTAGTGATGAGAAACGTTGGAACGGCGGATCATCAGAAGATACCTATCAATTCGGCAACCGCGAAGTACAGCGTGAAAAGAACGGAAGCTGGGCCTACACGGTGAAAGCCGGTGACACCATGGATCGGGTTTCTAGAGCCATTCTAAGAGATCAGCTGGGATACGAACCGCAGGAAGAAGATGTGCAGAATATGAGCCGCAGGATGGCTGAAGCAAACAAGGTCCACGACCGCAACATCATTCGAATCGGTCAGAAGCTGGTAATTCCAGATCAATGGCAGTAGCCCAATTAAAAGTGTTATCTGGGGATAGGGAATATGTAGCCGCGGCATTCTCCGATGCCGCGGTTGCTCCCATTGCGGGAGCTATGTTTGAACGGTTCTACTTGCTGGTTCTAAACTGCTCCAAGGATGCCCATGGATTTGTTCCGCCGGTGTGGCTGGTCCCTTTAGAAGGCGCAGAATGTTTTACAACCGGTGATGCGACCCGCGGTTTTGCCGG
Source organism: bacterium (assembly GCA_041911975.1). Classification (GTDB taxonomy): domain Bacteria; phylum Cyanobacteriota; class Vampirovibrionia; order Obscuribacterales; family Obscuribacteraceae; genus QKMZ01. The sequence goes on from JAYRNY010001075.1 coordinate 2,924, forward strand.
CAAATGCGGGCGGGCAGGTGCTTGAGCCCTGACGACAGGGGCGTTTGCTTTATGAGTTTCAGGCGGTGTTTTTACAGCAGCTTTTGGCGCTGATGTTTCCGTATTCTTAGCAGGCGCTTGCACTGCTTCCGGTGCCCCTGTCCTGGAGGGCTCTTGAGTGGCTGCTTTCGGTGCTTCAGTGGGCGTTGCCGAAGTTGGCGAAGAAGGAGAGGTAGTGTTTGCAGTTTCGGTTTTGTTCGAGCGCATCGAGACTGCCGCAAAGAGACCAACTGCGCAAAGCACAATCACAATAAAACCGATGATCACCATCTTGCCGGCGCTCGACTTTTTCGGCTCGCTTTCCAGCTCTAGATTGCTGAATCTGTCTCTGGCCATTTGCCTGGTCGGTGGTGCTTTTTCGCCGCCGTTGTCCGTGCCTTTTGGCTTGCCTCTGTCGCGGAAAGCGTCTTCGATACTCATTCCGCCCAGTGGATCGAGTGCCAAGTTGAACTGATTGGCCGCCGCGCCGATTGATACCGCATTTGATGACTCGCCGCCGACGCCCATGCCGGCCATGATCTTCAGATTGCCAGACTCTCGTGTAGCCGCTTCAGAACAGGCTTTAACTAGAGCATTGCTCAATTCCCCAGCAGTTTGATAGCGGTCTTTTGGATCTTTTGCCATCGCTTTGAAGATCACTCTTTCCAGCTCATCGGGAATGTTG
>JAYRNY010001076.1:0-3048 GCA_041911975.1 bacterium
CACACACAAAATTTTTTGTGCGGGGACCCTTATGAATAAGTATTTTTCAAAAACCGGTTTTTTTTTTTTGGGTTTCTTCACCGTTTTTTCACAACGGCGCCCGCGCAAACAAACGCGACTCGCCCCTCCGCGAAGAAATCAGGCGACACTATTGCGCCTCATGCATCTTCGAGGATCCGACCGCTTCGATGAAAAACAGGAAAATCATCCTAAAGTTCGATGCGGTACGCACAAAGACACTGAAGGAATGATCGCGAATCGCTTATGAGACACGAAGCGAACCCATTTCTTCGTCTTCCCTTTCGTCCAGGTCATAAGCACGCGGATTATTTCCAGGGTCACCCTGGACAATGCATCTCTTCACTATTTTCAATAAGCGAGTCAATTTGCTGTCAGCCAGAGACGATGTTGGCACTATAAGCAAAACATCTTCATGCTCTCCATTTAGAGCTTCATTCAAAGTGCCTCTGCGCAAGGACCTCACGTCCAGCGCGGAAAACCAAGCTTGCATCGGCGCGGTTCCTTCCCCGTCGGCAAGCGCTTCGTCTACTTGCACTTCAACAGGCAGACCAAGGGCTGTGCTGATCGGATACAGATTTGAATTTATCGAAGAATCCGGCATATTCTTTGTGGCAATTATCTGCAATTTGGACGAGGACCTATAAGGTCCCCTCACAACCAAGATCGGGCATGGGCAGACTTGAGTCAGACGCTCAAGAAACTGAGGATGCTCCACGGGCATCGGTCTTTCACCACAAATGATCAAATCATGCTCTTTGGCTCGGCGTGCGGTTTCCATCACAAGATCGCCTTCATCGATCACGGTATAGGGTTTGACGCCGCTGCCTTCAGCCAGGCACTCGTAGGATAACACCAGAGCGTCGGCAATCGAGTGCAACACTGAGATCATTCTCTCTCTGGCTTCCATGAAGACACCGCTGCCCACAAAGCCGGTCGTCTCAAAGGAAAGAAATCGCCACACGGCAGCGCTATCCACAACATGTTGCGCGACTACACTGGCGCCTGTTTCGCGCGCCAACCTCCACGAGAGGGCAGCAGCGGCTCGAGACTCCTTGGAGCTGTCGAGCATTAATAAGTAAGACAAGTCTTTCATAACGTGGCATCTCCTATATAGTGCGACAAACGAACGCAACATGCGGCTCGTCAGGAAAACAGGGTGCCAAAATTCGTGAATTTGATCACATAATAATACGAGGTGAAAAGTTAGAAATCATTCTGCGTGATGGGAACCTGAAGGTAACCAGATTCGCTCTGCGCAATCGGCATTACTGCTGGCCAAAACCCCGATACCAGCGCACAAACCTACGGAGACTGCGCGAAGGCTAGTACATGACCATCGGGATCGAGGCAGTAGCCGACCAGATCGCCCCAGTCACGCAAAAGAACTTCGCTCAACAGAACCGCACCATGAGCCTGCGCTCGCGATAAGTACCCCGCTGCATCGGCCACCAGGAAGTAAACCTCTGCGCGTGGCAGACCACTTGCGCCGGCCGGATCCGACAAGGCATCGCCGAGAAGTCTTTTTATTCCTGCCTCAGGCATCAAACCGAGCACGCAAGTGTCACTCAACTTGAATTCAGTCATACCCTCCACGTCTAGAGTGGCTGACTGCTCCAGAACGGATGAATAAAACCCGCTACTGGCTCTTTGATTTTTTACGTAAAGAATGAAATGCGTGATCATACCAGATACGGTGCCGCGACTTAAGCCCTCGGCACCACACTTACCCTCCATGTTAATTCCAGACTCAACCAAGATCCGCGAAGCCTCGAATCAAAACAAGTCTCCCACGCATCAAGGTGAGATTGCAAGAGACTCTTAGCCGGCGCGATACTAAAATCCGGTCTGAGCGCGGGTGGTTACCTCAAAGTCCTTATTCCAATTGATGACGGGCGGGCTCCAAAAATATCATTCACTTGACGGATGCAACGACTCTAGTACCAACGGACGATAGCAGATATGGAGCATGCACAGTATTGAGGGTGAGCCGATGAACAGGTCAGTCAATAATTGGGATTCTTGCGTTGAAGCCGGAAGACAGGCCTACGAGAAAGGCTGCTATGTTGAAGCCGATCAAATATTGAGCCGGACAATGGAAAGGTTTAGCACCAATGCCTACCAGACGGACATGCTTTTCGTGGACTTGCTTATTGTCTACGCTCGGGTCAAAAGAGAAAGATGCCAGTTCGCCGATGCAGTCAGCCTGTATTATCGCGCCCTATCCACTCTCCATATGAAAGCAAAGAAGGAGAAAGCGCTTATTGGCAGAATACTCCAAGAACTTGCTCTGTGTCACTGTCTTGCAGGAAGTTTCAAGCAGGCAAAAGAGAAAGAAACAAGAGCACTGGTGATTCTCGATGAAATCTTTGGATTTGATTCTCAAGTCGCCGACGAGAGCGTGGTGAGGCTAGCTTGCTTATCATGGATTTTGAACGACATGGATAGCGCAAGCGTTTATTTGGAAAGACATTTGAGACATTGCATAAAGCAGCAAAATTCGAAAGGACAGGCATTGGTGGCACCAGCGTCAATGCTGGCCCAGGCCTTTTATCGTATCGGCAACTATTCTCTTGCAGAGAAGTGGTTTAGAGAGTCCCGGGGATTTTTCCAGGAGCCGGATAAACTGGCAAAAGAGCTTTCCATCATAGATAACGAACTGGGCATGGCCATTTGCGCACAAGGCCGATGCGAGGAGGCGCGGGTGTTCTGCCAGGAAGCCGCGGCTCTGCGCGCGCAATGCTCGTCGAGGGGCGAAAGAATTGACAGGGCCGAAGCTATCAATGACATTGCCGACTTCTATTGCTCAAAAGACGACTTCAATTCGGCCAAACAACTCTGCGAAAGTGCCGAGTCATCGCGCTGGGATGTTCCAGAAGGCAGCTTAGCAGGCAAGCTTATGCTTTTCTCCCGCCTCCTTGCCCGTCTCGGTCAGTCAGAAGAAAGCCGCCGTCTGGAGCGGCGGGTAAGAGAACTGGACAAGACGGCTTGATCGATCAAATGCATACTTGCGCCAATTCACTGATTACG
>JAYRNY010001077.1:0-4670 GCA_041911975.1 bacterium
AAGATGGCTCTATATTTGACTATGAGCTTGTACGCCGGTTGGGCCTCAACCCCGAACTTTCCGTTTGGCTTCTGGCAGGGTCTTCTTGTGCTGCTCATACTGGCAGTTTTGGCGCCGCTCTTTGCGGCTGCCTGCTGCGGCGCAGTGGCAAATCATAGATAAACCCTGCGGCAAACAGCTGTGATGCGAGAGGGGCGGCAATCCGCACTTGGAAATAAAGTTCGAGTGATCTAGTAAAAGTGTGCGGCTAAAAATGGAGAAGGCAGCTGAACCTGCCTTCTCCAGAGGGCAATTCGCGTATCGCGCCAAGCGTGAGCACACGGATTGATGGCTCGAGTCATCTCGAGCAAAAACCGCAACGCGGCATGCCACTGCCAGTGGTGTGCGACTGCGTTGCTGTTCGTCAAATGGGGCTATTACTGCCCTGCAACAAGGAGTACTATCAGATGGAACTGATCAAGAAAAACCCGAAAACCGCGGCGGCTCTCGGTGGAGTCTCCATTCTCGCCTTCTTCGCGGCTATGTCCGCGTTGCCGCCGTCCTGTGTGCTGAAGAACCCGCCGGCGAATCTCGAGGAACAGACGCCGGCCGAGAGGCTTGCTCAGCTCGATAAGCCGAGGGTGATCGTGACGACCAACGAAATCGTTCTTCCCGACGGGCAGAAGGTTACGTGGCGTACGACCTCTGGCGAGCATGTCGGCGAATCGCATGCCAATCAGCTGGTTGACACGTCGTCCCTGCCCAATTTCCTGGGCTCGGCTGTCTCCGGCTTCGGCTGGCTTGTCTATAACCTTCTGGTTCCCGCCGCCATCGCCACCCTTTTCCTGCGTTGGATGTTCGGCCAGGGCTTGCCTGGCTCGAATCTGCTCCGGGGTAACATGGGCGGAGGCGGCGGTTTCCCCGGAGGTGGCATGCCCGGCACTGCGGGTAATACCGCGGGCAAGGAGATGGGCCGCTGGGTGAAACCTGAGGAGATCGGCATTCCTGGCTTCGACGCCGTGGCCGGTGTTCCGGAAGCGGTCACCCAGATGAAGAAGATGAAGAAGAAGATTCTTCAGCAGGCCCGGACGGTGGCTCGCGTGAAGGAGATCGAAGACGAGAAGCCGGTTGCCAACCCGGCCAAGAAGGTGGCGCTGACTGTCGAAGAGCTTATGCTCAAGGCAAAAGAGCATATGGCTGCTTCGACTTTCGGCGGCATCATTCCGAACTGCGCCCTTTTGATTGGCCCGCCCGGTACTGGTAAGACGCTCCTGGTGAGCGCTCTCGCCAAAGAATGCGGCGTGCCCTTCTTCAGCATCTCCGGCTCGGACTTCGTCGAGATGTTCGTCGGTCTGGGCGCCGATCGCGTTCGCCGCATGTTCGCCGACGCGCGTGCGAACCGGCCCTGCATTCTCTTCATCGACGAGATTGATGCCGTCGGCGCCGCCCGCGCCAATGGCGTCAATTCCAACCCGGAGAAGGACCAGACCCTCAACCAGATGCTTGTCGAGCTTCAGGGCGTGGGCACTGAGACTTCCAACTTCGGTCTCTGGATCATCGCTGCCACCAACCGCGATGACATTCTCGACCCGGCGCTCATGCGTCCGGGCCGCTTCACCTGGAAGGTGCGGGTCGATCCGCCGAACACCGAAGGCGCCGTCAAGGTGCTCAAGGTGCACGTTAAAAAGCGCGGCATGAAGCTCGACGAGACGGTCGACCTCTTTGCCTTCGCTTCGGTTCTGCCGGGTCTTTCCGGTGCGGATCTGGAGAACGTCGTCAACGAGACGGCGCTTTTCGCGGACGAAACTCGTGAAGCCGAGATCGAGGCGTTGCTTGCCGGCGGCCATTCTCAGGAAGAAGCCGAGGGGCTGGTGACCAAGAAGACCGTGACGCAGGAGGACCTTTTCGAAGGGCTGCTGCGTCACCTCATGGGTTTGAAGAAGGAGGCGATTCAGACCTTCCTCTCCATTCTCAACACCACGGTGCATGAAGGTTGTCACGCTCTGTCGACTGCTTATGAAAGGCATGTCGGCCGCTCCAAAGATCGTGTCCGCTTCATCGTTGTCGAGCCGCGCGGCAATGCCGGCGGCGTTTGCTTCAAGACTCCGGATGAGGCGACAGGCACCAAGAGCCTCAGCTCTGTGGACGCCGATGCCGTTTGCGCCTTTGCGGGCTCGGCGGCTCAGCTGGTTATCTTGAACGAGAAGGACTCGGGGCCGGACAACGACTTCGAGGTGGCGTCCGACATGATCTATCGGGCCATTGCCCGCTGGTATGGCGATGAGAAAATTGGTCCGATCTCCCTGGGCAAGCGCGGCCAGATGATGGCCACGCAGATGGGCGATCAGGCGCGCAACATGATCGACGAAGCTTGCCGCTTGCACAGCAAGCAGCTCTATGCTCGCGCCTGGTGGATCATGAAGCTCTTCGTCAAGTCCGAGCACCTGTGGACCATGTATCGTGAAATCCTCGAGAAGAAGGTGATGCGTCAGGATCGCTTTGAGACCCTCTTCGAGCTCATGCTCAAAGACCTCGAGGCGCATCCGGACTGGCAGACTCAGAGCCTCGAGGACTTCCTGGCCGCGGGCGGCGACTTTGCTGCCTGGACTCCGGCTCGTCTGGATGCCGAGACCAGGGCTTTCGTGAACCGTCAGGTGGAGAGCCTGGCCAAGTTTTACGAGTCCCTGCCCAAGGCGTCGCAGGAGACCGGAACGGCCGCTCTGCTGGCTGGTCCTGGTTTGCAGACGGCGGTCGTCGCCGACGCGCCCGCCTGATTCTGGTCGGGCATCGCTAAAGAGGATGGCGGAGCAATCCGCCCTCCTCGAAAAATGTATTAGTCCTAGTAAGGAGAAAAAAGAATGAGCTGTATCTTTATCGCCCGCCTGGTGCTGGCGTACATACTGGGCCTGGGTGTCGGCGCCGGCGTCATGTTCTTCGACTTTAGCGATGAGGTAAAAGGATTCCATTTTGCCGCCTCGCTCTTTCTTTCAATCGGCATCCCGGCAGTCCTGCTTGTCGGCGAGGCGATTTCCTTCGTTGTCACTGCAGACTGCTTCGCCATTGCGACCGGCACCTTGCCTTACTACTTCATTGTTCTGGGCATGGCGACCAGCTCGCTTATCGAGTTTCGCCGCTACCTGGGCTGAATTGCCGTGTATTTCTGAACGCGCCCAGGCTGTCCTTGCTGGTCGAGCACAGAAACTCCCCTATCCAGAAATGGAACTCTCGAGAAACGCGAAGCATGGTGCTTTGCGTTTCTTCCTAAAACGGAGAATTAGATGCGAATACTGATGCTTGCCTGGGAGTATCCTCCCCGCATCATTGGCGGACTGGCCCGAGTCGTCTACTTCCTTTCCCAGGAAATGGCCAAACTCGGACATGAAGTGCATGTGATCACTGCCGACGCAGAGGATTTACCTGCCTACGATTTTGACCTCATGGGTGTCCACGTTCACCGCGTCGAAACGTTGAGTTGGCCGAATCCAGGATTTATCGTCTGGAACTCGCGGCTCAATTTCGCCATGATCAAAACGGCGATCCGCTTACATCAACGCCACCCGTTTGATATAGTGCACGCCCACGACTGGCTGGTTGCCGACACTGCCCTCATTCTTCGGGAATTGGGCTTGCCGGTCATCGCCACCATACACGCCACCGAATTTGGGCGGGGAATCACGAGTCTGGACGGGCACTATATCGATCGAATCGATCGCGAGCTGGTGCATAGCGCCGGCAAGGTGATCGTCAACAGTCGGCATATGTTCGATGAATTGCGCGGACACTTCCAACTACCCGACGAGAGACTAGTTGTAATTCCGAACGGCATCGACGTCGACAGAATGTGCTGCCGCCATGTCGTTGTCGAAGCGCGTCCTGCTTCGGATGGCAAAACGGTTCTTTTCGTCGGACGCCTGGTCAGAGAGAAGGGCGTGCAGTATCTTCTCAAGGCCGCGCCCAGGATTTTGCGGCGTCATCCGACCACGCAATTCGTCGTAGCCGGTGCCGGCTACTATCGCCAAGAACTGGAAGCTTTGTCGGAAAAGCTCAACGTGACCAAATCAGTAAGCTTTTTCGGGCAGGCAAACGACGCGCAGCTGGCTGAGCTTTATGGCGATGCAGACTTGCTGGTGGTGCCCAGCCTTTATGAGCCGTTCGGCATCGTCGATCTGGAAGGCATGGCTCACAGCCTGCCCATCGTAGTGTCGGACGCCGGCGGTTTGAAAGATATTGTTGCCGACGGCGCCGATGGTGTTGTCACGAAAGCCGGACGGGCAGTGAGTCTGGCCGCCGGCATCAATAAAGTTCTCGATGACGAGGACTTTGCTCGTCGCCTGAGCAAGGCGGCAAGAGAGAAGGTTGTCGCCCACTATTCATGGGCGGCGATAGCCGAGAGAACCCTGCAGGAATACCTGAGCATCCCGCCTGGCACAATCGCCGGCGTTCGCTCTGACGGCGACCTGTAAGAGTTGAAAATAACAATCGCCTCGATAAGACTTCCCAGGCGATTGTCGCGCCATTCGAAAATCAGAACACAAAGAGGAGAACACGATGGTTTCATTCGTCGACGACGTGCCTGCGCGCGGAGAAACTCAAGCAATCGAAAAGTTGACCGCGATGATCATCGCCAAGCAGAAGCGCGAGCATATCCGTGGCCAACTGGCCCGGCGCGATCAACACGCAAAGTCCCACGG
>JAYRNY010001078.1:0-5020 GCA_041911975.1 bacterium
CCAAACACCCGGAATCCCGGATTGTTCTGGATAAGTTGGGGCTGAAAGGCTGCGGCGGACCGCTCGGACCCCACGAAACCCTGGCCTATTTTGCTCGAGCTCACGGAGTAGCCGTGTCTGACCTGCTAGAAGAAATCAATGCAGTGATACGGCAGCCAAACCTCAACACCAATATAGAAGTATCAAAGCCTGATATAGCAGACACCATTTACCGTCCGTATTTTGTCGCAGGGATCCTCACAATTTTGACGATGGGCGCTACCTGGGGCGCAATTCTGTTGTGGCGAATCGGCATGAATAGCTCATTTCAAGCAGCACCAAAAATGGAAATTCACGCCCACGCGCAGGCCCAGATTTACGGTTGGATGGGTTTCTTTATAATGGGTTTTGCCTATCAGGCCTTTCCGCGTTTCTGGCACACTGTACTGGTCAAACCGGCAATGGCGATGGTCGTTTTTTCACTTCTTTTCACCGGCGTATTTTTGTCCGCTGTTACGATGCCTTTTGCTGGAAGAGGCGAATGGCCGGCAGCGCTGGCTTCATGGGCGGCATTGTGTGAATTGCTTTCAGTGGTGCTTTTTTCCGGGCAGATATATTGGACATTCAAGAGAAGCGCTAAGAAGCTGGAGCCTTATATCGCTTTCGTATTCGTGGCCCTATTTTGGTTTATTGTCTCAAGCCTGCTGAATCTCTACACAACCTTCGAACTAATGGGTAATAGCAGCCCAAACAGCTCACCATATCTCTCTTTCTGCCAGGCGATAATGCGAGATATGCAAATCCACGGAATGGGGTTGACAATGATCCTTGGCGTATCGCTCAGGACATTGCCGGGACTTTTTGGACTGCCTGAAATCCCGGCAAAAAGAGCAGTAACCTCGTTGATTTTGCTTACCGCCGGTGTGCTGGGCGAAACTATCGCCTTTGCACTTTTGCAAAACCAGGGCAACTCGTGGCTGGCATCAGCTGCTCTTATAGCGCACCTGGCGATACTATTTGCTTGCCTCTTCCTTGTGATTCCGTTTGCATTGTGGCGCCCATTTCCGGAAGCCGACAGAGCGACAAAATATATCAGAGCCGCATACTTGTGGCTGTTTATCTCGTTACTCATGCTGGTGGGCGCTCCTTTCTACGGTCATATCAGCGGCAATCCAGCCAGCCATGCCTATGCCGGCGCAGTCAGGCATGCCATCACGGTGGGCTTCATTTCTCTCATGATTATGGGCTATTCATCAAAGGTGGTGCCAACGCTCAACGGAATCAATCCGGCTACGCTTGGCCGGCTCTACGCTCCTTTTGTTCTGGTCAATTGCGGATGCGCGCTGCGTGTGCTGTTACAAACCGGCACCGACTGGTCGTCTGGTTGCTTCCCCCTCATCGGGCTGAGCGGCACTATGGAGGTCCTGGGATTGGTGATCTGGGGGTTGCACTTGCTCAGATCTGGCCTGATTGCCACTCCCAAATCTATTGAAGCGGCCACACCCAAGCAGCCGGAAGTAATTTCTAAGGATTGCATAGTCGCTCATGTACTGGACTGGTATCCAGGCACCGAGGCCATTTTTATTGCTCACGGCTTTACTGCCCTTAAGAATCCCATTTTGCGCAAGACACTCGCCAGCCAGGTTAGTATCGCTCAAGCATGCAGAATGCGGCAGACGGATGCCGAGGTGCTTATCCGGGACTTAAACCAGGCTGTCCGGACCGCAACAAATGCGGACACTGCATCTTGCAATCATCACGAGAAATGAGTCTGCCCGACTCGGTCCCTTCGAAACAGCCAGGAAATCACGGTCCGTGGATTTCGCACCGGCATGCGATACGTTGCATAACAGGTCGGCGGTTGCCTCATTTTGCCATTTTGCAGCGCAACATTTTTTTCTTTCCAGGCAAAGAATGGAACACACGCGGAAAGTACGCTCTCCTTCAGGCTCAAGGGTCCAAACTCCCGGCGATACTCGGCTCTCAAATAAGCGACCAAATCTCGGGTTTTTGCGTTCTCTGCGAAGAGTGCGGCTGCTGCAAATAACAGGCGCAGCATTTTGCACCTCTCCGCCAGCCTGGCTTTAAGAGCATGGAGCCTTGGATCGGCGTGCCTTTTCATTGTCCTGTATCCGCGCAGCGACGTGTCAGCCAGCCTGAGCAGCGAGGGACCCTGCCTCTTGTAATCCTGAAGGAAAGCATCTTTCAAATAGTCGTGCGTTTCTTCTCTCTTGAAGTGCGGATGAGAAAACCAGATTTTATCCTGTCCGTGCCATTCTTCATAAGGGACATCAGCAAGTATTCTGCCGGCAGCCTGATATTCTTTATAAAGAGCGGTTCCGGGCAGAGGTCCCAGTTCCATGAATTGCACAAAGTCTGTTTCCAGATCAATGATAAAGTCTACATCCTCCCGTATGTTCTCCTTCGTATGGTGGTCAAGAAATAGAATGGCGGAGCCCAGGACCTGGATTCCATATTCTCTCAATTCACGTATCAAAGACTTGAGATCGACACCTTTGGTTTTTGCATAACTTGACTGCTTTGACTCAACGCCTATCCATACGAAATCGATGCCTAGCTTGGCCATGAACTCGACACCACAGGCGGTGACAGTCTCAGCGGAAGAGAAAACTCCCATATAAAAGTACTTATTGTCGCGCTCCATAAGCTGAAGCAGTTCCTGCGCGCGAGGAAGATTTTTGAGGAAGTTCTCATCCATGACGAAAAATTCGTTGCACCCCATCTTCTTTTCAATTTCGCAAAGCGTTTCGTAAAGCTCCTTCCCTGTGTTCAAGTAGCCAACATACCTTTTCTGGAAATGGTGGGAAGTAGCGCAAAAAGAGCAGGCGTTGACACATCCCAATCCGGGAACAATTACACCTGCTGTCGCAGGTTGCGGCACGCCCATGACACTCCTGTTAAGAGTCGAGTAAATCGCCGGATGTCGAATCGGTTTGTTAACTTCCTCACCCAGAAGCCTGCGAAACCAGCTTACTCCCTCACCCATGCTGAAGTAGTCGCAGTCAATGAGCTTCTCAATATCGGGAATATTTGTGCAGTGTCCGCCAATAACAATTTTTGTACCTGGCGAAATCTCGCGAATAATTTCGACCATTTTCTTTACTTTGCAGAAATTGGCAACAATTGAAGATATGCCGATATAGTCATATCCCTTTTTCACTTCCTTTACAAAGCGCTCTAGAGACGGGAAATCGAGCACAGCCGTCGGCACATCCAGGTTTTCGGCAATCAAATACAAACCGAAGGTCGGGTGATTGATGCGAAGAGAAAACAGCCCTTGTTCGCGAGTGACTTGATTGTGAAAAAGCTCCATTACGTTCAACCGCCTGCCGTACTGATCGTCGACGCCGAATGGTCCGAATACTGAGGTAAGAAGCAGTTTCACTTGTATTGATACTCCATAGAATGTCCGACTCTACAGGTCTGTGCAGTTTCCAACTGGCAATTTATAGGCAAGCATTTCTCAATGGAAGTGGAGTTATTCAACAGCGCAGACGCTCGCGACACTTCAGCCCGAATGAATGCGCAAAAGCATCAGCGGCAATCTTGTCAAAAAGGGCCTCCGGGCAGTGCGGCGAAGACCAATCACCGTCCACAAGCCACGCCTGATAGCGGCAACCTCCTCCACAAATCGGCAAATAAGGACACTGCCTTTCCATGCACACCCTCAACACATCACTGGCTCGGTCCAATTTATTCACGGCACTCGGCGGTGCTGCCAGCTCGCGTTTGTTGAGTCCGTCAACAACGCTTCCGCAAGACATACCTTTCTCTAGCATGGTAAAGCTGCAATTAAAAATATCGCCACTCCAGTCAATCACAAAACAATTTTCTTGAACTACATTGCAGCTGCCGCACATTCCGGGCAAAAGCGGGATGGAAAATTGCCGTTCCACAACATGATGGAATGCTTCGGCAAGTGATTTAAAAGCATTCTCAGAATCGATCGTGCCTCGGTTATGCTCTGCAAATTGAGGCATGACCGGCTCCAGAATTATCTCAACATCATCCTTTAGTCCGGCGCGCTGCAAAATGTCCAGAAGATCATTGATTGACCTGGAAGTTGTGTCATCAACATTGACCGCGACACCGATTCCAAATCCATCCAGATCGGCGGCATTCTTAATATTGGCGAGAATTCGCTCAAATGTTCCGCCACCGACAATCGTCGGGCGTCTGAGATCGTGAACGGCAGGCGGCCCGTCCAGTGTCACCCGAACATACTTCAATCCACAATCAATAAGCATAACGAGAATATCATTGGAGAGATTCAGTCCGTTTGTAGTCAGGCTGATTTCCAGGGGAACTCTTAGTTGCTCGCAAAGCTTTTTGAACTCCTGCGCGTAGACCAGCGCAATTTGATCGTCGGCCAGTGGCTCTCCGCCAAATAAACCCAGGTGCAGCGCAGACAACCCATGCTCTTTGATGTATTTCCCAGCCCACTTAATTGTTGTATGCACAGTATCTTGATCGTGGCGCAGGGAAACATCCCGTCCCGACTGAAAGCAGTAGCTGCAGGACATCTGGCAGCGCGCAGTAAAGGCGATAGTAAGCTTGAGACATGAAGGTCTCAAGTAGCTGTCCACGATGCTGCCAATGCACAACTCTTCTTTGATCGGATCAACCAAAATCGCCGCTCGTCGCAACTCAGCAACGACTTGGGCGGGCAGTGAATCGGCAAAACAATCCAGCTTCACCTGCGAACCGGCATTATTCCTATATCTCCAGAATGGCTTTCGCCCTGGTCCGCGCGTAAGGCTATAAGATACAGCCCGGGCAAGAGACGCATCTAGCAGCGCGCCAACATCAGTAAGCGCGTTATAAATCAGCCAATCCTCACTGCCTCCGTCGACGGCTACCAGAAAATTGAATCGGCTGAGTCTGAGCACTTCTCCTCTCTTGTCTGTATTTCTATTTGAATCGAACAATCTGCCTGGGGCGTTTCAATTCCGGGCGGCGGAGTAACTTCAAGACAGGCGAATGCGGACTGTCAGTTTCCTCGTTCTTACTTGCAGTCGCA
>JAYRNY010001079.1:0-3044 GCA_041911975.1 bacterium
AAGAAGATGGCCTGAAGGGCATGACTTCCAATCCTGCAATTTTCGAGAAGGCGATTGCGGGAAGCAATGATTATGCCGACCAGCTCGCCACATTGAAGAAAGACAGCAAGCTCAAAGCCATGGACATGTACGAGCACATCGCTGTGGAAGACATTCAGAAAGCGGCCGATATTCTCAAGCCCGTTTACGAAAAAACGCAAAAGCGTGACGGGTACGTGAGCATGGAGGTTTCACCATTCCTTGCCAACGACACGCAGGCGACCATTGACGAAGCAAAACGATTGTGGAAATGGATTAATCGCCCGAATGTGATGATCAAGGTGCCCGCCACGAAGGCCGGCATTCCGGCAATAAAAGAGCTGATCGGCTCAGGCATCAACATCAACGTCACCTTGCTTTTCTCGCAAGACGCATACGAAGCAGTGCACTGGGCCTACATTGACGGTCTGGAGAAATTCCATAAAGCCGGCGGAGATCTTCATTCTGTCGCCAGCGTCGCCAGCTTCTTCGTCAGCCGCATAGACACTCTCATCGACAGCATGATCGAAGAGAAGTTAAAAACAGCACAAGGCGATGAGAAAGCACTTCTCAACAAGGTGCTCGGGAAGGTCGCTATCGCCAACGCGAAACAAGCCTATCAAAAGTATCAGCACATAATTGCCGATGCGCGTTGGAAAGAGCTGGAAAAACACGGAGCTCAAACGCAGCGCTTGCTCTGGGCCAGCACCAGTACAAAGAACCCTGCTTTCCCTGATTGCGTATATGTAGACGAGCTGATCGGAAAGGACACCGTCAACACAATTCCGCCCAGCACTTTTGACGCATTCAGAGACCATGGAGTAGTGAAGAACTCTCTAGAGAGCAATATCTCTGAAGCCAATGCCGTCATGGAAAACCTCGAGAAGTGCAAAATCTCGATGAAAGAAGTAACTGACAAACTTGTCGTGCAGGGCGTGGATCTCTTCGCAGATGCATTCAAGAAACTTCTTGATGCAGTCGAGAAAGCGCGCAGTGCTGAAAAGAAGTCACTGATCGACAATATCAAGTATGAATTGCCGGCAGATCTCAAACCGACAGTCGAAAAAGCAATCATCGATTGGCAGACTCTGGACAACATGAAAAAGCTCTGGTCGAGAGATGCATCTCTCTGGACTGGTGAAGATGAAGGCAAATGGCTCGACTGGTTGAATATCATCAACGACCAGCTCGCTCACATTGAAAACTTGAAGAAACTCTCGCAAGAGATCAAGGATGCGAAATTCAGATACGCATTGCTTCTGGGGATGGGCGGCTCCAGCCTTTGCCCAGATGTTTTGCGCATGACCTTCCCGAAAGTGGACGGATATCCTGAACTGCATGTGCTCGATTCGACCGATCCGCAACAGGTGAAAGCTGCCGAGAAAGCGATTGATGTAAAACAAACCATCTTCATCGTTTCCTCAAAGTCAGGCACAACACTAGAACCGAACATATTCGAGCAGTATTTCTGGCAAAAGACTGTCGAAGCTGTCGGTGCAGACAAAGCCGGTCAGCACTGGATCGCCGTCACAGATCCGGGCTCGAAGCTGCAAGCGCTTGCTGAAAAAGAAAAATTCCGCCATGTTTTCCTCGGCTTGCCGGGAATCGGCGGACGCTACTCGGCGCTCTCTCATTTCGGCATGGTACCGGCGGCGGTGATGGGTCTGGACGTGGAGAAATTCCTCGACAGCGCCCGAGAAATGGCACACGCCTGCGCTTCGTCAGTGCCTGTCCAGGAAAACCCAGGCGCCGTCCTTGGGCTCATCATGGGTGAAGCAGCCAAGTTCGGACGCGACAAGATCACGATCATCACTTCGCCGAAGATAAATGATCTCGGCGCCTGGCTGGAACAACTAATCGCTGAGTCTACAGGCAAGGTCGGCAAGGGCATCATCCCTGTCGATCGTGAAGCGCTGGCGGCTCCGGAAACATACGGCAAAGATCGCCTCTTCGCCTATGTGCGCCTCGATCCGGCAGCCGACGAGAAGCAGGACAAAGCTGTAGACGCGCTGCAAAAGGCAGGGCATCCTGTGGTCAAAATAAGTGTGACGGACATCTACAATCTCGGTCAGGAATTCTTCCGCTGGGAAATTGCCACAGCCGTCGCCGGTGCCGCTATCGGAATCAACGCATTCAATCAGCCAGACGTAGAAGCGAGTAAAGTCGCTACACGCGAGTTGACTGAAGCTTATGAAAAATCCGGCTCGTTGCCCGAAGAAAAACCGTTCTTCGAAGCTGACGGCGTGAAGCTCTTTGCAGACGAAAAGAATGCCAAAGAAATCGATTCGAAAGCTGGTTCGACCAAGACTCTCGCTTCGATGATCAAAGCACATCTCTCTCGTGTCAAGGACGGAGACTATGTAGCATTGCTCGCATACATCGATATGACCAAAGCACACGAAGCAGAGTTGCAAACTGCCAGGCATGCCATTCGCGACAGCAAGAAAGTCGCTACTTGCCTTGGCTTCGGGCCGCGCTTCTTGCATTCGACCGGACAGGCATACAAAGGCGGACCAAACAGCGGTGTCTTCCTGCAAGTCACCGCCGATGATACCGAAGAGTTGCCGGTACCTCAGCAAAAGTACACCTTCGGCATCGTTAAGGCAGCGCAAGCACGCGGCGACCTAAAAGTGCTCAACGACAGAGGCAGAAGAGCCCTGCGTGTGCACCTCGCAAAAGATGTCGCCAAAGGACTGAAGGACCTGACGTCAGCCGTCAAGGAAGCTTTGAAATAACAGCACGTTTCGTGAGGGAGCCGCATGCGGCTCCCTAAGAGAGCGATCTAATCAAGGGGAGAAAAAATGCAATTAGGAATGGTCGGTCTGGGCCGAATGGGTGCCAATATGGTGCGCCGCTTGATGAAGGGCGGTCACGATTGTGTGGTCTACGATCGCAATCCTGAGCCAGGCAAAGAGTTGGCAAAAGAAGGCGCGACTGCAGCATCCAGCTACAAGGACATGATCGAAAAACTGGACAAGCCGCGCGCGGTCTGGGTCATGGTGCCTTCAGGAAAAGTTACTGAAGAC
>JAYRNY010001080.1:0-2698 GCA_041911975.1 bacterium
AACACAAGCGATCGTTTTTGCCAATCCGATTCGCTGGCCGGAAAGATTCTCACCTTTGTAATCGACGACCAGGGCAGAAAGCCACCGCTTATCAAATGGTTCTCGGAAAGCAGGGGAATGTTGATGCCGTTGTTGTCAATGAAAAGACTATTCTTTGTCAGTTGCCAGCGGACAGTCAGGCATAAGAGTGCTACGAATAGCGAACCCATGCAGGAAGCCGCTGTTATCCATATATTCATAGAAAAGTGCGTGGGATAGAGCATGAAAAAGAGCAATTGCACAAACGTTACGAGCGTCACCAGAGGCAATACCAATCCCCAGAGTGGAAACGTCAGATTGAGCGCGGCAAGACAAAGATCGCGTGCGGGACTCTTGTATTCGACTGTGACTGTCAGATCAGCCATCTCTGCTGCTCTCCATTGCTATAGGTTCGGCTTCTTTTTTCAGTGACAGTTTTTCTCCCATGAGCGCATGTTCGGATTCTTCGTTCAAATCTTCCATATCCAATTTGGAGCCTCTATTCGATTCTTCTTTCTCTTTCAATAAATCTTGCTGAAATCCTTCTTCTTTTGTCTCTATATCAGGACTTTCAGCAAGAAGACGTTTGCGCACTTCTTTGATTGAGCTGGGGCGTTTGTCGGAGCTCAACTGTGTGAGTTGTTTGATGAGAGAGTTCAGGTCGTCGGTTACTGCTGCATTTTGATTCTGGGGTTCCGATGGTGTAATCGGAGTTGGTTCGATGCCGGTAAGAAGATAGCTCAAAGTCGCACCCATTGCATACAAGTCGCTTTGATGAATGGGCTTGCCTCTAAACTGCTCGGGCGGAATATAAGCGTGTTTTCCCACAACTGTTGCTGTGATGCCTACTTCTTCGTTCTTAGCGACGTTGAAATCAATCAGTTTCAATAACCCATTTTGTGTAAGCATCAAATTGTCCGGAGTGAAATCACGATGTACTACATTCAAGTCATGCAAGTACTCGAGCATGTCGCACATTTGCAAAGCCAGCTCGCGCACTGACTCTTCGGACATCGGACCTTTCATGCCTATCACTTCTTTCAGGTTATTGCCGTCGATATGTTCGAGCACCAGATAGCTGCGATGATCTTCAATAAAATAGTCAGTCAGTTTTACAATCTGCCGATGATCCATTTCGTTGAGCAGCCTGGCTTCTTGCTCGAAGCGTGAAAGAGCATGTTGTCTGGCTGTCGAATCGACGAAAGTTGGCAAGATGGTTTCTTTGAGAACCACCTTCTTGCCGTTTTCAAAACATAAATATGCTGTTCCCTGCCCGCCTAAGCCGAGCCGGCCGATTACCTCGAATTGACCGGCTCGCAAGATCTCACCGGCAGAAAGAGGTTTTATGCTGGCTCTCTTGGGCGGCGTTGCCAGGGACTGCAGCCAGAGCTCCGTATAACTGGACTTCTGTCTTGTCAGCATGGCTTCATCGAAGTTCTCGTCATGAGTTGCGTCAGGCGCATATTTCTTGATGCGTTGATTGAGCAATTGGCGATCTTCTGCCTCCAGCGAATTGAGCCTGAGCTCGAACGGCTTCTCATTTGCTCTTTCCAGGCTGATCAATTTGGTGCTGTCTCCGGATTTTTGCCCGGCGACCTTTAAGGAAGCATGAACCACATCACTCCAGCTCATCCGCTCGAGAGTAAGAGTGACAGGTCCGACAGTGAGATTTTTGTCAATGCCTTGCGGAGTGACGACAAGATTATTCGGCTTGAGCAAGACCAGAAAAAAATAGTAGAGAATCGAGACTATGCCGACAAAGGAAATCATTCCATATATAGGATTAGCGAGTATCTTCACAAACTCGGTGCTGATGGATGTCGCGCTCTGGCTCAGTTGCGAGCCGATGGCGGAGGATATGTTTTGTAAGAACTGCTGTATTTCCAACTGTCGAGAGGAATACAATTGCGGATTCATGAAAGCTTTGTAGAAGTAGCCCAGCATATGCATGCCCCAGGCTCCAAAGATTGGTATGCAAAGCGCCGGTCCAAAGCGTGTCCAGCCGGCAGCAGTGCTGACGAATGTAGAAATCATTTCTTTGACGGGGCGGTGCGAGGCATAGGGAATTTCCAGGCGATCGCTGGTTGCAGTGAGATTCTTTTTCGCCACCGTTCTTAGCACGCTGAGCGATTGTACTACCGGGTCGATTTTGCAGGATTTATAGTTGGTTTCGATATGCCGGATCAAGAAATCCATATCGGCAATCGAAAGGCGATTTAGTTTCAGCCTCAGCTGCCTGCCTCTGGTAAACCTGAGGACCAGATGCGAAGGTAGAACTTTGTTCTTCCCATACTTCAGCCCGGCTGCTTCGATGTCGGCAAGGGCGAAGCTTTTGTATCCGAAAAACAAAGTCTCATCGCGCAAGGTGAGTTTGCGTTTCAAAAGGTCTTCAATGAAGTATGCGGCCGACCAGAGGAGAATCACCGTATAGCCAATCTGTCCTAAGTACCAGCCGAAGAAAGCCAGAACGAAGCCAATCAGAGGGACAACCGGGTAAAACCAGAACGGCGCCAAGGTGAATACCTTGAGCCACAGGGCCAGCGTGGATTGCAGGTCATTGTATTTAATCACTCTGGTGGTTGCCATATATGCAATCTACCAGATCTGCCAAAATCCAACCCTTTTCTGCCCGGCTCGAAAGCCTGGAAAGCCTTGCTGGTAGGGACTCTAATTTCCCTGT
>JAYRNY010001081.1:0-3471 GCA_041911975.1 bacterium
GGAAGCTATTCAGTCCTGCTTCGGTATTCCCATCAATCGGGATGAAAAACAACATCAGCCTTTGTTCGGTTCGCGCCAGCAGGCGGCTCAAGTCATGGGCCGGCACGCAAAAGCACGAACTTCTGCTGCGGGCAATGAATGCAAAACGCCGAATGCTGGGTCAGCCTCTTGCCGGACAGGAAAAGACTTAGAAACGTGATACTTCATTTATTAACATCCGCCAATCCGCTGAAATACAAAACAGTCTAATCTCTATTGACTACCGTTGAGATCCACTATCAGTGACAGTTATGCAAGTCAGCCCATCACCCATAATTGCAAATCGATCAGCAATGCCTGTCGATAACATGCGCATACTGCTCCTGTCAGTCACAGCCCCCAATACGCGCTATACAGGGGCATTAATGCTGCATTCGATGTTCAAAGCGGTGCCTCTTAGAAATCTCAGCTGCTTCGCCATTAAGGTGCCTCGCATAAGTCCCGCCATTGGCGATGAGTACAAAGACGTTCCTTACCAAGTTATCAACAAGCCGCCCGAATCGCAAAAACGCCACCTACCTGGGAAGTTCGGATCTCTGGAAAGCTTTGCTCGGGAACGGGCGATTAAAGAGTTCACGATTCCACAAATCACTTCAAAAGTGCTCAACTTTATCGATGAGCAGAAGCCTGATCTAATCTGGTGCACGCTGGAAGGCCAGACGATGATCCGCATCGCTTCCATTCTGCAGAAAAGACTAACACTGCCTATGGTGACTCAAGTGTGGGACCCACCCGAATGGTGGATGCACGATAACGGTGTAGAGAAGTGGACGAGAAGCGAAGTTCTGAAAACGTTTGCTTCAGTTTTGAAAGAAGCCGACGTTGTGGCGACCGCATCTTGGTCCATGGCCGAACAATACACCCGGCAATTCGGTTGCCGCACCGTGCCTGTGCTTCCGGGTCTGCCGGGCGCTTGGGCGCATGCACCGAAAAATGAACTCAACGACGCAAAGACTTTGAAGATCGGATTTGCCGGACAGATGTATTCCGAGAAGGAATGGGAACACTTGCAAGAAGCTCTCGACGCCGTCGACTGGACAATCGAGGGAAGGCAGGTAGAAATCGTAATGATGGGAAGGTTGTTCCATCTAAGCAGCTTTCACAAAAGAAACATTCGCTACCTGGGCTGGTGCAACCAGCAGGAGACTCTGGAAATCCTCTCGAAATGCGACATTCTCTATTGCCCGTATTGGTTCGATGGAGATTTCGAATCACCTGCACGATTGAGCTTCCCGTCTAAATTGTCTACCTATCTGGCTGCAGGCAGGCCAATTCTTTTTCACGGACCGGAGTACTCATCTCCCTGCAAATTCCTCAAGGAAAACGATGCAGCAATGCTCTGCCACGGTCTGTCCAAGTCGGCCATTTTGAATGGATTGAACCAGCTTGTTTATGACAAGGAAAGATATTTTGAGCTGGCAAAAAACGGTGCGCGTACATTCCGAGAGCATCTTACAGATGATCGAATGACGGGACAGTTCTTGCAAGCACTTACCCTGGCTCAGAAGGAGAAGCGCTTGTGAATGTAGTTCAGGTAAGCGTTCTCGACACGGATGGAGCCCGATTTAACGGGCAGGATCTGCATATAAAGTTGCGTGAGCGGGGAATTGAAAGCACGCATTTGGTCTGGAACAAGCGCGGCACGGATGAGACAACAGCTGAAATCGGTCCGGCAAATAAAGAGCTCAAAGCCCGCGTTTACAGAACAATCGGCAAGATCGAGCGAGAACTGTCGCTGCAATCGATTTTGCAGCCGTTTGCCTTCAACCTCAGAAATGAACCGTTTTTCAGACAAGCAGATATCGCCCACTATCATCTGATCCACACCGGCTATTTCAACCTTCTGGCGTTGCCGGCACTGACCAAAGAGAAGCCTGCAGTCTGGACTCTTCACGATCCATGGGCGCTGACTGGTCACTGCGTGCATCCATTCGATTGCACAAGGTGGAAAGAGGGATGCGGAAACTGCCCGTCGCTGGACAGCGAGTTTGCAATGAAACGCGACAACACGCACTTGATGTGGAAAATAAAGAAGCACGCTTATTCCAGAAGCAATCTAGATATCGTCGTTTGCTCGAAATGGATGCAGAAAATGGCACAAGAGTCACCATTGCTTGAAGGTGCCCGCATTCACCACATCCCGCTTGGACTGAACCTCGATGTATTCAAACCGAAGGATAGCCAGGCGGCTAAAAGGAAGCTGGGCGTTCGACCGGGAAATCTGGTTATCGCCTTGAGAGCAACAGACAGTATTTACAAAGGTTTGCCGCACGCCATTGAATGTTTGCATATGCTGAGCATGGATCTTCCCGTCACCATTTTGACCTTCAATCAAAAAGGGCTGCTGGAGGAGTTTTTCGGCAAGTATCAAATCATCGATCTGGGCTGGCTGACTGATGAAAGTGAGATTGTTACGGCTTACAATGCAACCGACATCTTCCTCATGCCTTCAGAAGGTGAATCCTTTGGGCTTATGGCAGTAGAGGCGATGGCTTGCGCCAAGCCGACAGTTTTCTTCGACGGCACGGCTCTTACTGAGACGACCTTCTCACCTGAATATGGTATTTGTGTTCCCCGGCATGATACAGGCGCTCTGTCCGCTGCATTGAAACGGCTTCTGGAAAATACCGAAGAACGCCAGGAAAGAGGGCGATTAGGGCGGCAGCTGGCTATTGAAAATTACGACGAAAGTGACTATCTGAACGCGCATGTTGCCCTGTACGAAGACATTTGCGCAAGGCGCAAAGGCACAAGACTCTATCGAGGCAAGAGCACAAACGGCAGGCAAGAAAAAGCGGTAGAAACTGCAGCAGCGGGCAGAAGGTGAACGTTTTAAGTTAGCGGCGCGAGGCAGTCTCTTTCATGCGCACGGCAATTGCATGCGGACGCAGCAGGTCGTGCTTTTCCAGCAATGCTCTTATTTCTTTCTTGTTCATCAAGTCCTTGCGAGAATCGTACTCTTTTCCAGCCAGGTCGGCAGGCTCAAAAGGTTCGGTCAACAGCTCCGGAAGAATCGGCAAAACTACATAATAGCCGTCTCGCTCCGTAGTGCGGTGTGACTCTTCGTCTGAAACCAGCGCCTCATGCTCTTTTTCACCGGGACGAATGCCAACCACTTTCACTTCGACCTCGGTACCTTCGATCATTACCTCGGCAAGATCGCGGATTCTTGCAGCTGGGCATCTAGGAACATATATTTCGCCGGGTTTGGCGCCCTTCAGGCAGGCAAAAATCGTATCGACGGCATGATCCAGCGGTAAGAGAAAGCGAGTCATTGTGTCGGTCGTGATCGTCACCGGGCCACCGCAAGCTATCTGCTCGTGAAACAACGGAATTACAGAACCGCGCGAGGCCAGCACATTGCCATAGCGGACACAGGCAAAGCGTGTATTAGGGCAGTCCAGATTGGCTCTGCCGTATATGCGCTCTTGA